>CAUZFM010000073.1:0-13498 GCA_963579235.1 uncultured Binatia bacterium (SeqCode) | reverse complement strand
CGATCTCGGTAGACCCGGACAACGACACACCGGCGAAGTTGCTTGAATTTGCAGACCGCTACAAGGCCGGCGACGGCTGGTTTTTTCTTACCGGTGAGCAAGAGAGTCTCGACCAGGTAACGCGCAGGCTCGGTGCTTACAATAGTCTTGTCGAGGCGCACTCGCCCTTGTTCCTGCTCGGTAATGTCAGCCGTGAACACTGGGTAAAAATGCGCCCGAGCGCTTCGGTGGCAACCCTGGCGGGTGAAGTACGAAAACTGCTCGCGGTCGATAAAGAAGATGGCTGACAGGCTGACGACGGCACTGCCGGTGCGGTTACTGGCCGTGGCGTTGCTGGTCGGGGTACTGGTAGGCCTGGTAAGCGATCCGGCAGTGGCTGGGTGGGGCGAACAGGAGCAGCGCGGCAAGTCCGTTTACAAGCAGGGCAGGGCTACGGGCGAGGTGAAGGCACTGCTGGCGGGGCCGGGCCTCGAAGTCGACGCGGCCCAGTTTCCCTGCGTGAACTGCCACGGCCACGACGGCGCGGGTGTCATAGAAGGTGGCGTCACTACTGCCGACATCAGGCCGTCGCGCTTAGCGTTCGTGGCCGATGCCACCAGGGATTTCGGCAGGCAGCGGCCGGCCTACGACAACGAGGCGCTGGCAAGGGCGATCAGGTATGGTCTCGACGCCGGCGGCAACAGCCTTCACCCGGCCATGCCGCGCTACCGTATCAACGACGACGACATGGCCGACCTGCTGGCCTACATGCTGCACCTGGGGCAAGAACCGGTAGCAGGGGTAGAAGAAGAGTCGGTTAGGGTCGCCGCGTTGCTGCCCTCCGCCGGACCACTGGCCGCCCCGGCCCGCGAGGTTGAACGTGTGCTCGCGGCCTTCGAAGAATACACCAACGAACAGGGAGGGGCCTACGGTCGGCGCCTGCTGTTGGAGTTCAAGCAATACGATCCGGCGGTGGATGCCGGTGGAGTTGCCGCGGTGGACGAGTTGCTGGCGGGCGAACGCCCGTTCTGCCTATTGTCGAGCATGGGCCTGGGGGCCGCTGCGTTGGCTACGCTTGAACAAGCCGGCGTGCCGTTGATCGCGCCGCTGGCGGTGCCTGCCAGTGACGGCTACGGCGCCGCCCGGAACACCTTTTTTGTTTTTACCTCCGTGGCCGACCAGGCCAGGGTGTTGGTCGATCATCTCGTGGCCGAGCTACCAGGCCTGGGCGGGGGTGCGGTGCTGCTGCACGACGCTGGTCCCGAGGGGCTGGCGGGCAAGCTGGGTGTAGAAAGCCAACTGTCCGTCTACGACCAGCCGCTGTTGGCAAGCCTCCAACTGGCAGCTGCCGGAGGCGTTGAGGCTGTCGTGGCTCAGCTCGCCGCAGCCGGACCAGCGGGCCAACGGCCCTCAGCTGTATTTTTCTTTGCCGATGGAGAGCGAGCGGAAGAGTTTTTGCGCCTCGCCGCTGCCGAAGACTGGCACCCGCTGCTGCTGGGACCGGCAGAAAGGCTGTCCCCCAGCCTCGCCGGCCTGCCCCCGGCTTTGCTCGCCGGCCTGCGCTTGGTTTCGCCCGCCGGGGTGCCGGATCTCGACGCCGGCCGCAGCAGGGAGTTCCTCGCCGTGATGGAAAGAGAAGGAATCGCGGGCCGCTACCGCGCGTTTCAACTCTCGGCCTGGGCTGGAGGCTTGCTGCTGAGAGAAGGGCTGGTGAGATCCGGCCGCCGTCTTACCACGCCTCGTTTCATGGCTGCACTCACCGGCCTGCACGGGTTTGATACCGGCTTACTGCCGCCGTTGTCCTTTGACAAAAACAGCAGGGTGGGTTTGGCCGGCGCCTCGGTGCTGCAATTTTCAACCGCCGGCCCGGGCTTGTTGGTTGCGCGTAGTTGGCGCGAACCCCTGGCGGCATTCGCCGCTGTAGATCCACAACTGTAAAATACCTCAGTAACCCCTGTCCCGATGCGGTCGTTAACGGCCCGCGTGGTGTGCAGGCGGCATCGATCTCGTTTTACGTCCTGTTTATAGATACTTTCTGTTTAATTACTATTCAGCTCTTCCCTGACGTCGGGGAAGCTGTTAGTGGCCTACTCCCGTGTCGCCTTTTGTCTGAAAGACAGTGGCGGCCTGGAGTGGTAAATGGGACGAATCCTTCGCAAGGTCAGAACGGCCGCGATCGCCTGCGCGGTCGTGTTGGCCATTGCGCTTAATGCCGCTTCGACAGCCGGGGCTGGCAGCGGGAGTATCGTCAACGGCACCGCGACTTTTGACTATCCCGAGGTCGGAATGCTTCTGCACGGCAGCAACCCGTGGAACTCGGGCATGACCTGCAGCGGCACGCTCATCGGTTGTCGCAGTTTCCTGACCGCCGCCCACTGCGTCTGCCCTTGGTCCGGTGGGCAGTGCCAGGGGGCGGGCGCACCTTACAAGGGCCTGTACTCAGTATACCTGCAGGGCTCAGGCGTGTACCGGGCCGAATCGGTGCGGGTGAACCCGGACTACAGCTACCCCGTTGGCGATCTCGCGGTGGTGACCCTGGATCGCCCGGTAGAAGGTATTGTGCCCGCCGCGATGGTCGGTGTGACACCGGGCGTGGGCAGCGCGGCAGTGGTGGTGGGCTATGGTCGCACCGACGGCGCGGCCTCTGATTACGGCATCAAGCGGACGGGGGGCGTCACCACGGTTGGCTGCGAACCGGGCTACGACAACGGCAGCGTCTGCTGGAACTTTGACGGCAGTGCCTCGAATACCTGCCACGGCGATTCCGGTGGCCCGCTGTTCGTTGACCAGGGCGATGGCCCGAGGCTGGCGGGCGTGACCTCAGGTGGTACCCGCTTCGACTGCGGTGCCGGTGATCACTCCTTTGACACCAGTGTTGCCGCCTGGGCTGACTGGGTAAACAGTGTTGTCGATGAGGCCGGCGGCTGCGATGGAGCCGAACAACAGGCAGCCGTGATTTTTGACGCATCGGCCAACGTGGGCTTTGCCGATGCCCTCGCGGACAGGAAAGACCAGGACCAATACCTGTTTACCGTGCCGGCCGGTTCGTCAGCGTTGGCAGCAACCCTCAATTCCGTCGATGACAGTCGCAGCGACCTGGACCTTTACCTGCGCGCAGGTTCGCCGGCTACTACGGAGGACTTCGACTGTCGCAGTATTGGTGGTGGCCCGTTCGGCCACTGCTCGGTCACTGAACCCCTTGCCGGTGATTGGTACGCGATGGTTGCCTCTGCCAAGGGCGCAGCCGAGTACCAACTGTCGGCGGTGTCGCTGCCCAGCCCGGCGTCGTCCTGCGGCGATGGGCTGCGCGAATATGGAGAAGAGTGTGACCTGGCCGACGACCAGGCCTGCCCAGGGCAGTGTGACTCGTCCTGCGACTGTCCGCAGGCCTGCTCTGCCAATCTCTTCCAGGTTAGCAAGCTCGAATTTCGTGGCGGGAGGCATATCCTCAAGGCTCGCCTCCTGGATTACTTTGGCGACTTTACCAGCGTCGACCCCAGGCTCGACCTATCTCTGGCCGAGCTCGGTGCCCCGCAGGGCCTGGGGTTGTTTATTCCCAGCGGCGACCCCGGTTGGGATCACTCGCGTCCGGAGCGCGGACATTACAGTTGGAAGGGAAGCGCCTACGGTCTACCCGCCAAGCTCAAACTAAAGGACCGGAGTCGTAGGAAATCAATCTGGAAAATCAGCGCTCGCTTGAGCCTTGACGGTGCCGATGCCGTCCCCGCTGACAGCCTGCGACTGGCCTTTGGTGGGCTCTGCGCTGTTTCGAACGGCTCGCGCTGAGCGTTTTTTTGCGCTCGTGGGCTGCGTCGGCCCGGTCCTGTCTTGACTAGCGGGCAAAGCTGTCTCTATTGTCAATGAGGTCGCCCGTGCGGCTGTTTCTCCCATGGCAGGCAGCGACCATTCCAGGACCTTAAAAGAAAGCGTGCAGGCCTACCTGGCCGACGGAGACAAGGCTGCGGCTCATCGCCTTCTCGTTGAACGCTGTTTTGAAGGGGCGCCGGCCCACGAGTACCGCTGGTTGGCCGACCGGATGGCCGAGACTTCAGTTGATACAGTGACCTTGAAGGTCGCGTTTATTTCTACTTACACCGTCGAGCCCCTGCGCGAGTTTCTGCGCGCTCTCGCGCTGGCCCACGGGGTGACCGTGCAGTTCTACTTCGGCGGCTTCGGCCAGTTGGAGCAGGAGGTGCTGAAGCCGGGTAGTGGACTCGCGACGTTTGAACCCGACGCCGTGGTACTGGCCTGGCGGCTTGAAGATTTGCTGCCGGGCCTGTCCGGGGTCGACGGTCGCGGCGACGAAGACGGCGAACTCGAGGCACGGCTCGTTGCGTTGCTGGACGGGCTTGCCGACAGCTACCGGGGAAGCACGGTACTGGCCCACACCTTTGATTGCCCGGCGGCTGTGCCCATGGGTGTGGTCGACTACGAACAGCCCGGGGGGGTACGGGCGCGAGTCGAGCGCTTCAACGCAGTGCTTCGTGAATGCGCCGAGTCGAGGCCTGCGCTGCACCTGGTCGACACCGAGCGCGTGGCTCGGCGCGCGGGCGCAGCCTGGTTCCAACCCCGCCACTGGTACTCGGCGAGGGCGCCGCACGGGCCGGCCGCCTTGCTCGAGCTGTCGCGCGAGTACGCCGCTTACCTCCGAGCGCTGGCCGGTAGGACGGCCAAGGTCGTGATGCTCGATCTCGACAACACGCTGTGGGGTGGTGTGCTGGGCGAAGACGGCGCCGATGGTGTTGAGCTGGGCCCCGACTACCCGGGCAACGCCTTCGTGGCTTTTCAACAGGAGCTCAAGGAGCTGGCAGCCCGTGGCGTACTCCTGGTGCTGAACAGTAAGAACAACGAGGACGAAGTGCGTGGGCTCTTTGCTTCGCACCCGCACATGGTGCTGGGGTGGGATGATTTTGCCGCCAGCAGGGTCAACTGGCAGGACAAGGCGAGTAACACCGAGGAGCTGGCCGATGAGCTGTCGCTGGGACTGGACAGCTTCGTATTCGTCGACGACAGTCCCCACGAGCTGGAGGTCGTCGGATCGCGCTTGCCGGGGGTGAGCACAGTGCAGGTTCCGGCCGACCCGGCCGAGCTGCCGGGCCTGCTCTCGCGTCGGGGCTACTTCGAGTCCCTGTCGTTGAGTGCCGAAGATTCACGCCGCGGTGAACTCTATCGAGCCGAGGGCGAGCGTAAAACCCTGCGCGGCAGCAGTCACTCTCTTGACGATTTCTACCGCTCTCTCAACATGCGCCTGCGCGTGCACGAAGTGGGCGAGGGCGAACTGGCGCGGGTGGCCCAGCTCACGCAGAAGACCAACCAGTTCAACATGACAACGCGGCGTTACAGCGAAGCCGAGACCGCGCTGCTGTTGAATGACGATGCTACCGTCGTACGAGCTTACTCGCTGGTGGATCGTTTTGGTGACAGCGGCATTGTCTCAGTCGTTATCGCGCGCAAGGGCGCCGAGGCATGGGAGCTGGACAGTTTTCTCATGAGCTGTCGGGTCATAGGCCGCACGATCGAGACCGCTATCCTGGCGCTGATTGCCGACGAGGCCCGTGCTGCCAGTGCCGGGGTACTGGTCGGTGATTTTTTGCCCACGAGAAAAAACGCGCCGGCATCCGGTGTCTACGAGGCTCACGGGTTTGTTGAAAACGGTGGTGCCGACAGCGAGGGCGGACGACGCTGGAGTCTCGACCTTGGCGACGACTCGGCGCCCCGGGTTCCTGCCTGGATAGATATAGCCGACTGAACCCGGTCAGGCGGCGCGGCTGGCGTGCTCGCGGCTACGTGCCGCGGCTGCGTGAGACATCCCGGTCGAGTCCAGCGCGTGGTCGATGAAATCGTGGACACCCTGGTCGAGGTTGAACGACAGGTGCGTGCCCTGGTACCAGTGCAGGTTCGGGCGCTCCCAGTGGTGCCAGAGTTCATTGACCTGTCCGCGAGAAACCAGTCGGTCTGCCACACCTGCAAATATGTGTCGCCCGCGGTGAGGCGTCCGGCAGGGCAGTGACATGGGTGAGATCACTCGCTGGAGATTGTCGATCATCGTCCAGTTAACTCCCGCGCGCTCGAGCCAGGTGCGCACAGAGGTAGGCAGGTGCTCACGTGCCAGTGCCGAAAAACTGGTGGCGGGAATGCCGGCGATCACGCAGTCGAGGGCGCCGTCGAGGCTACTCAGCAGCGACGCGTGGTAGCCGCCCAACGATATGCCGTAAGCGCCCGTCGATACCGCTTCGCCGGGGCCCCGGATCCAGCTCAGCAGGCGGCGCAGATCCCAGATGCCCTGCGATACCGCGAACAGCGTGTCCATGGAGTCGGCGACCATGAATCCCTCGCCGCTGCGATGGCGCCCGGCGCGCGGACCGTGCAGGGGCAGTACGGGCATGACCAGGTTCAGCCCCAGCTCTTCGTGCAGGTAGCGGGCGTGGAAGGCCGCAAGCCCGGCCGCGGCCTGGCCCATGCGGTAGCCGTGTATGCACATCAGCCACGGCCGCGGGCGGTCGTGGTGGCGCAGCAGCCAGGCGTGTCCCTTGCGGTTGGCGCTGCGGGCAAGCCAGCGGTCGGCGCCCGGCTCGCCGCTGCGCGGCTGGTAATCACTGTCAAACTGCAGGTGCTCGACGTCGAGCCCCAAAACCCTGCGGCGAAAAATCTGCGGCGAAGTGATCGGCGGTGGCTGGCGGTGGTAGAGAGCAGGATTGGCGCTCCAACCACGTGACTCGTACAACTCGGATGCCTGCAGAAATTCACCTCGCACGCGGTGCAGTTCGGCGGCAGAGGGCAGGGGAAGGTTGGGTACGAGCATTGCCCGGACGGTTTCGTCTATGGCGACCTTTACGGCCATCGACAGGTTGGGTTTGACCAGCGGCATACCGTCACCGGGGCCACCGAGGCCGGCGAGATCACGCCAGCTCAGGGCCATGAAGCCAGCCGTTCGCAGTCCCGGCATCGCGAGCGTAGCACCGCGTTCGGCAATGTGTGCCAGCCTGCGTGCGAAATCGCTGTTGAGTACAGAAGCCTTGCTTGAAAAAGCCACGATTCACCCATGCTAGCCGACAGGGAGGCTGACTTCTATGGACTGTTTTGAGCTTTACCCGCGCAGCCTTTTTTTGTGCGGTTTTACGGGCTGTTCGCAGCAAAATTTTTTGGGTTACCAGGCTTAGAAACTCTCGCTCCACGGCCTGAGGTCGAGCTCATGGGTCCACGCTGAGCGTGGCTGCAGGTGTACGTTCCACAGCGCATCGGCGATGGCGTCGGGGTCGAGCATGCCACTTTCACCCTTCTGCTCTGCTAGGTCAGGAAAACGAGAGAGCAGGCGCTCGCCCGCTATGCCGCCGTCGACCAACATGTGGACAACGTGTAAACCTTTCGGGCCCAGCTCCCTGGCCATGGACTGGGCCACCATTCTCAGGCCGGCCTTGGCCGCGGCAAAGGCACCGAAGGCCGCGCTTCCGCGCAGCGAAGCGCTCGCCCCGGTAAAGCTGATGGTGCCGCCCGCGGGAAGCATGCGCCGCGCTGCCTCGCGTCCGACGAGAAAGCCACCGAAGCAGCCGACCTTCCATGCTTTTTCGAACACCGCAGTTTCGGTGTCTACGAAAGGCGATATGACGGCGTTGCCGGCGTTGTAGGCAACCAGCACCGGCGGTGACGACGCGTCGGCCTGCACGCGGTCGAACAGGGCTGCTACCTGTTCTTCCCGGGTGGTATCGGTGGCCACGGCGACCGCTCGACCGCCCCTGGCCGTTATGTCTTCGGCCAGTTCTTCGAGGCGCGCCAGGGTACGGCCGGCGGCGTAAACCGTGGCCCCCGACGCTGCCGCCCGTCGGCAGATTGCTGCGCCCAGGCCACGCGCGGCTCCGACGCCGACTACTACTACCGGCTGCTGCTCAGGCACGGGTGCCACCATCCACGCGTATGTACTCGCCGTTGATGTGGATGCCGTCTTCGGAAACCAGCATGGCCACCACTCCTGCCACGGCTTCGGGCGGTCGTGCCCCGGTGAGCGACATCACCCGGTAGAGCAACTTGAGGTCAGCTCCCTCGGGAAATACGAAGTTCTCGGTCATGCCCGAAGTGATGTCGCCCGGGCAGATCGCGTTTATTCTCAGGCCGCGCTTTCCATACTCGACCGCCAGGGTGTAAGTCAGCGCCAGCACGCCGCCCTTCGATGCAGCGTAGGCCAGCGAAAACGGCTGCCCGCTCAGGCCGGCGATGGATGCCATGTTGACGATAGCTCCCTTCGTTTCGACGAGGTGGGGGAGCGCAGCCTGGCACATGAGGAAGGTGCCGGTGAGATTGATGTCAATCATGCGCTGCCAGATTTTAAGGCTGACGTTGGAGGCGATGTCGGCGTGCAGCACACCGGCTATGTTGCAGAGCGAGTCGAGTCCACCATGACGTTGCACGGCCGCGTCCACGCAGGCGTCCACCTGCTCGGGATCGGCCACGTTACAGATCATCGCCGACGCAGTTCCACCGTCCGCGTTTATGCTCTCGCAGGTGGCCGCGAGCCCAGCCTCGTCGACGTCGCTCGCCAGTATCTTCGCGCCTTCTGCCGCCAGTCGAATGGCGGTGGCCCGGCCTATGCCCGAGGCAGCGCCGGTGACAAGTATTGATTTTCCAACTAAGCGTTCCATGCCTGGATGTTCTCCTACCAGAGGTAATGTAGCCCGGCCGACAGCGTACGCCGCTGACCCGGTTGAATGTAGTGGTCGTCGTCGCTGTCCGCCACGACGGTGGAAACGTGGCGCCGGTCGAGCAGGTTTTCTACTTCCAGCGTGATTTCGAGCTGCTCGTGCAGTTGCCAGCCGGCGGCGAGGCTGTACAGTTCCCAGCCGGGTACCGCTTGCGTGCCGAGGCCGTTGGCCGAGTAGTCGTTGACAAATTCCATGCCCGCGCGCGCCCAGCAGCCGTCTTCGTGCTGGTAATCGAGGGCCACGCCGCCAAAGCGTGGCGGCACCGCCGGCATCTCGTTGTCGCCGAACAGTGGGTCGTCGACGTAGTGAAATTCCACTGCGTTCAGGGTCAGTGACAGCTCCAGGCTGTCGTCACCAGCACGTCCACGGCGTCGGGCCAGCCCCCGCGCCAGCAGCAGGTCGAGGCCCAGCTCAATTCCCTGGTGCCGGGAGGCCGACACGTTGGTGAAACCCGGTATCGTGAAACCAGCGCCGGGAAAGGGCGTGGTGTTAATGTTTATTATCTCGTTGCGCAGCTCGCTGTCGTAAACGGCGAGATCCCAGCGCAGCCTTTCGCCCTGCTGGCCGCGCCAGCCGGCTTCGAACTGCCAGGCACGTTGTGGTCGCAGGGTGTCGAGATCGCTCTCGAGGTTTCCGGTCGACGTTATCTCAAGCAGCACTGCCGGCTCGTAGCTGTGCGACGCCGACAGGTATACGTGGTGATTTTCGCGCGGGTGCCAGGAGAGTCCCAGCGACGGCGAGGCCGACCAGTAGTGGGTGCCGTCGTAGTCGTCCGACAGTCGGTCTTCGCGCGAGCGGTGCGAGTACTGCACGCGCGCGCCCAGGTCGAGGTCAACGCGCTGGCCGAGGCGGACAGACTGGTCAGCGTAAAAAGCCGCGTTGATGGCTTCGCCGACGAAGCGGCTGCGCAGGTCGCCACGCAGTCCGCCGTTGGGGCGGTAGAGCGAGCGCAGCTGGTGAGCCCTGGACAGTTGAACCCCGGCGTCCAGTCGCCGCAGGCGCGAATCGGCGTCACCCAGTGACAGCAGCCTCGCCTCGGCTGAAAGGTTGTCGAGCTGCCAGTCGATTACACCAAAACTGAGCGGCTGGTCCATGTCCTCGTAAGCGGCTTGTCCAAACAACGACAGGGTGGACGACGGCGATAGCGGCAGATCCAGTCGGCCGGCGGCGCGGTAGTACTCGAGATCTCGCGCCGCGCCCTGGTCAACGTAACTCTGCTCGGCCGCGCGGTCGTCGATGGAATAACTGTCGGTGCAGGGCGCCGGCGGTGCGGGGCAAGAGGGCGTGAGAGCACCGGGCAGGTCGGTGTTGCTGTGCGCGTAAATGAAATCGCCTCTCAAGGAGCGGCCTTGTTCCAGGCGTCGCCCCAGTGATGCGTACACGCGCTGCCGGTCCCAGGCCGAGTGGCGGCGAAAGCCACCGCTGCTGCTATGGCTGACGGCCAGCAGCGAGTCCGTGTTCTCGTTGGCGTGGCCGTTGCTGACGTGAAACTTGCGGGTGTCCCAGCTACCGGACTCAAGCCGGGCTTCGCTGCCCGAGCTCCCGTTGCCGGCAAGGTCGTGGCCGGTGCGGGAGATCATGTTGATCGCACCACCCAGGGTGTCACCGCCCCAGCGCCGGGCTTCACCTCCGCGATAGACTTCAACCCTTCGCAGGTTGAGCAGGTCGAGGGCCTCGGTCTCGGTAAAACCGTCGGCACCGGTGAACGGAAAGCCATCGATGAGTACGGTCACGCCGCGTAGGCCAAAGTTGCTGCGCAGGCCCGAGCCCCTGATGGACAAGCGTTCCTGCTCGCCCGTGTGGCGACGCAGCAGGAGCAGACCCGGCACCCCGGTCAGCACGTCCTTGAGGTCGCGTGCGCCTGATTTTTCAATACTTTCACGGTCGACGAGGCTCACGCCGCCCGGGCGTTGCTCGATCAGAATGCGCGCGCTCTCTTCGTCAGCGAGGCGGTCATCAGCCAGGCGGTCGTCGTCGACCAGCACGGTCGGAAGCAGGGCGGCTGCCTCTTGGCCGGCGGCCACATCCGGCAAGGCTGTCGCGAGCGCAACCAGGCCGAGCGAGGCGAAGATAACAAAGCGAAAACAAGACGCTGCAGGTGGAGACAATTGAATTTTCACGAGTTTTTTAAGCGACTCCCGTGGGCGCGCGGGGCCGTGGGTTTCGTCGCTCGGGCCGCGCAGCTATATCACGGGGGCTGCTGCATGAAACAAGCACCTCCAGTTCCGGGCCGGGTAGACGTGGCCAGCATAGGTGAAGACCTGCCCCTGCTCGAGGGCATACGCACCACCTTGTCCATACGGCGGCTGCGCCCCGAGCCGGTTCCGCCGGGCCTGCTGCGCAAGGTCTGCGAGGCGGGGACCTTCGCGCCCAGTGGCGGTAACCGCCAGCCCTGGACTTTCGTGGCCGTGACCGAGCCCGAACGCAGGGCCTGGGTGGCCGAACGCTACCGTGCCGCCTTTGACGATTACATAGCGCCGGCCCGCAAGGCAGCCGAGGCTCCCGATTTTCCGGCTGCGAGGCGGCGTAACATAGAGTCGGCCGCCTGGTTGTCCGATCACCTGCACGAAGTGCCCGTGCATCTTTTTGTGGCCGGTCGGCTGCGGCGCGGTGACCCCCAGTTCCAGTCGGTGTTTCCGGCCATACAGAACGTGCTGCTGGCCTGCCGTGCAGTTGGACTGGGTGCCTGCCTGACGATGCTGCACCTGGCCCATGGTCGCCAGATAGACGATTACCTGGGGTTGGCCGAGGATAACCCGAGCTGCGCTTTGATAGCCGTAGGTTGGCCGGCGGTCGCCTACCGTCGCCCCGTACGCAAGCCGGTGGACGAGGTGCTGCATTTTGAACGCTACCGCGCCGCCGACGAGAAAGACGCGAAGAAAAAAATTTAAAAGTACTGCCACGGGCAGGATGAGGCTGGCAGGATGAAATACGGAATAGTACTCGCGGCTCCGACAATAGCCGAGCAGGTGAGGGTGGCCCAGGGTGCCGAGCAGGCCGGCTTCGACTCGGCCTGGACGATAGAGTTTTTTAACCAGAACGGCCACGTGCGCCTGGCGGCCGTGGCGGCAGCCACCGAGAGCATCACGGTGGGTAACGCGATTGCCTACGCTTTCATGCGCACCCCCTTGCTGACCGCGTCGGCAGCCATGGACATCGACGAGCTGTCGGGCGGACGCATGGTGCTGGGCCTGGGCAGCGGAACCCGCAGCATGAACGAGCGCTGGTACTCATCGCCCTGGCAGACGCCCGCGCCCGCGAGAATGAAAGAAGTAGTGGCCCTGGTCAGGGCTGCCTTTGCAGCCTCAGGGGGTGGCGGTCTCAAGTTCGAGGGTGAGTTCTACAAGGCCAATGTTCCGCTCTACGCCCGACCCGGAATGGTGCGCGAGAGCATCCCGGTCTACGTGGCCGGCGTGGCCCGGCCCATGGTGCGCGCCGCGGCCGCGGTGGCCGACGGCCTGGTCGGACACCCGGTGTACACGCGTAAGTACATCGCCGACAGCGTGCTGCCCATTCTCGAGGGTTCCGACTGCGAGCTGGCGCCTTACGTCATCTGCTCGATCAGCGACGACGTTGAGCAGGCCCGCAACGAGGCGCGCATGCAGATCGCATTCTATTTCACTACCCGGCTCTACCACACCATCCTCGACGCGCACGGCTGGCGCGACAGGGGCGAGGTCATAGCAGCGGCTTTCAAGCGCATGGACTTTGCCGCCATGACCGCCGAAGTGAGCGACGAGATGATTGACGCTATTGCCATTACCGGCCGCCCCGATGAAGTGCGCGACCAGCTGCGGCAGTGGGATGGTCTGAGCGAGCAGGTATTGTTTTACCCTCCGACCGTGGGGGTCGCTGACGAGCGCGTCAGCGAAAATCTCGACGCCATGGTCGACGTTTTCGCGGCCTGAGTAGCGTCGCCTGTTCAGCGCAGGCTGCGCAGACGCAACAGCAGCTTGAGTAGTTTTGCGGTGAAGGGGGTCAGCCGGTTTCGCTGCCACTGGTCGCCAAGTTTCTTCCAGGCCTCGGCCACGGTGGGGTAGGGGTGTATCACCGTGGACAGTGTGCCCAGGCGCGCTCCGGTCTTGATGGCCAGGGCCACCTCGCCCAGGGCTTCACCGGCGTGTTCGGCCACCATGGTGGCTCCCAGCAGACGGCCGTTGCGACGGGCCACGTGCACGCGAGCGAAGCCGTCGCCGTCTTCTTCGAGCACCGCGCGGTCCAGCTCGCCCATGCTGACAGTGAGCGTTGTTATATCGTCGGCGGCGGCTTCGGCTTCTTCGGCTGTCATTCCGACGTGGGCGATCTCGGGGCTGGTGTAGGTGCACCAGGGCATGACCAGTTGGTCTGCTCTTTCGTGGCCGCCGAACAGGGCGTTGCGCAGTACCACCCGGGCCATGGCGTCGGCGGCGTGGGTAAACTGGTAGCGCGAGCACACGTCACCCGCTGCGTAGATGCGTGGGTTGGTCGTGCGCAGGCAGGGGTCCACGGTTATCCCTTGCGGGCCGAAGTCCACGCCTGCTGTTTCAAGTCCCAGGCCGTCCACCACCGCGCGTCTACCGGTGGCCACCAACAGCGCGTCGGCCTCCACCAGCTGCTCGCTGCCCGCCGCCGAGAGGTCAATTAAAGCTGAGCCTTGTTCTGTCCTTACACGCGCAATGCTGCAGCCGAGGATGAGGTTGATACCTTCCGAGAGCAGCTGGGCGGCGAGCACCCGCGAGGCGTCGGGGTCTTCGCGGGGGAGCAGCCGCGGCGCGGCGTCTATGAGCGTGACCCGGGATCCGAGTCGTTGCATGGCCTGGGCCATCTCGCAGCCGATGGGGCCGGCG
>CAUZFM010000072.1:0-13552 GCA_963579235.1 uncultured Binatia bacterium (SeqCode) | reverse complement strand
GCACGGCCATTTCTACCTTCGGCGGATGCCTGGCTGACACGGTCGAGCTCGAGGCCGAAGACGTACTCGCCTGGGCGAACGAGTAAGCCAGCGCTGAATTCTGCTGATGTCGCTGGTCAGCCGCCCAGCGACATCAGCAGAACGAGAATAACCGCCTGCACGATCCAGCCCACCATGCACACGCCCACCGCTCGCCAGGTGCTGGTGTAATCAAGTGCTTGCCTCACCGCGATGATCATCGCTACCAGCATCCACACGCCAGCTACGAGGAAGACCAACTCGCGCAGTGCCGGGATAACACCCAGCACGCGGATGATGCCCGGCGCCGCCGCGAAACCCGTGGTGCGCAACAGCTCACCGTGATCGGCCGAAGTCTGCGGCTCGGGCAGCAGCCGGGTTCCGATAAAATAGGCCATGTAGGCCCAGATGTACCAGGAGGCCAGTGCACCCAGCGTGGCAAACACCAGGCCCTGTCCACCGCCGGCGCCTATGCCCGCGGCCAGCGCTGCCGCCACGACCACGCCGGTGGCCTGGCCGGTAGCCTCCTGGTCAGCCTCGACCTCTTCGTAGAGATTAACGTCCAGCTTCGCGGCGCGAAAGATGCGGTCCTGGATACTTGCCATGTCGGGTGTCCCCCCTCCCGCCAGTCAACACCGGCGGAGAGTTCAGTATCGCTGGCGGGACGTCGCGATCCAAATCGGGCAGCCGGTTTTCGCCGCCGGCTCTACACTTGCCCGCGGCTCGCGGGCATCGCCGTGATTATCATGACCTTGGAAAAGACGGTCTGATACACCCCGCGCGGGGAAAAACACTGGGCGAGTTCTGACGGCCAGCCTAACCCTTGTCGGGTGGGTTTATGCCATGGGCACCTGACGGCGAGCGCCGGCGAGTGGTACGCAGGATGGCACGCACCACCGAGTCGCTGGCACTGAGGGCCGGTAGCGCGGCCCAGTAGTCGGTGCTGTCGTTGCCGTAGGTCAGCAGCCCGGAGTGCTGGGTCTTGTCGGCATCTACCACCGGGTCGGGATCGTATATGCCCAGGCTGTGACGCAAGTAGTCGATCTCGTCGTAGTCACCGGTGAGGAAGTACCACCCCTTGCGCGGGCCACCGGTGGCCTTGTCGTAAGCGCGCATCTTCTCGACGGTATCGACATCCTTGCCCTCGATCGAAATCGACAACATCAACATGTCGTCGCCGAGCCTGTCACCGAGTTGCCTGTGAACCTTCACGAGGTTCCGGATTGTTCCGGGTCAAATACCGGTGCAGGCAATGTACATGAAGTTGATGATGACCGCGCGGTCCTTGACCAGGTCAGTGTAGAAGCGATGCGAACCACCGCCCTGATCGTGCAGCACGATATCGGGAAAGCGATCCGAGTGGCGATTGCGCGGCGGGTGCGCCAGGAATTCCGCCCTGTCCTGCTCCTGCTCGCAAGCGGGGACAACGACCGCCACGCCCACAGCGGCGGCCAGCAGTCCCAGCAGGCGGCGGCGACCGCTATCGGCAACGTCGTGGGGAGTGGGCAACTTCAATTTAATGTCCCTCCCGCACCTGCTTCAGCTGTGGCGATCATTATTTCAGGTGGTCGAAACCTACCCCTCGTCCGATAAGGCGCCCCACGTCCCCGAAATGTTCAAAATAGCCATCCGCGTGAAAGTCTTCGGGCATGCCCGAAATCTCGGAGGGAATGTGCTCCTCGCCGTCCATGTCGTGACGATCGGTGCCCGGTGTCCTCACGTCCATAACGGCCATCATGCGCATGTCCTCGTGCTCTACTGTGTGGCAGTGAAGAACAAAGGGCCCATCGAAGGTCTGCAAGCGCACGTTGATCTCTCTTCGCGTGTTGTTGGCCAGAGATATCATGTCGACCTTGTGGGGACCGACCGCGTCGAAGCGTTCCCGTTCCTTTACAGACGGCAGGTCGTCACCCCTGGGACGCTTGTTGATCTCGCTGCCCGTCAGGTGAGTGTGCATCGGATGCCACCAACCCCCTGACTTATTTTCCACGAACCATCGTTGGGCGGTGCCCAAAACGGGCGCAACGTCAGACCGCAGCGGATTGAACAACTCACCGTTGATCGTCCAGGCGCCGTTCTTGCGGTCGGTCTTCCACTCGAACTCACCCGCGATCGGAATGCCGCTGGCCAATACCCCTACGTGGGGGCGCAACTTGGTACCGTCTGCGACGCTGATGTTACCCTGGGCCGATCCCTCGACCACGAACTTGATCAACTGTTGCTGGGCCTTTCTGCCCACCCCGTCTGGTCCACGCCCGTCGGTCTGCTCCATCCAGTTCTCGAGGTAGATTTCTTCGCCTTCACTGTACTTCGAAAAATCAACGATCAAATCCGCTCGCTCCCCGGACGTCATCATGACTTCATCGAGGCCAAAAGCGCTGGGCAGCAGGTACGAGTCCTTGCCTATCTGCAGAAAACTGCTGCGATCTGAAAGCCTGAGCATGTACACGCGGGCGTTCGATCCGTTGAGAATACGGAAACGATACTTGCGGGGCTGAACGGTGAGCCTGGGTGAAGCTTTGCCGTTGACCATGAAAATATCACCCAGCCTGCCTGCGTGGTCGAGGAAGTCGTAGTGAATCGAACCGTCCTCGTTCAAGCGGGTATCCTGTATCGCCAGCGGGATATCGTGAATGCCATACTCGTTTTCGAAGATGTTCGGCAGCACACCGCTCTCCATCAAGCCCCGCTCCAGGGAATCGACCTGCAGGTAGTAGCCGGCCAGTCCCTGCGCCACCGTAAAGCCGGTGATGTCCATGGAATGGTCGTGGTACCACATCGTTGACTGCCAGTAGCTTTCATCAAACTGGCCACCCTCGCTGCCGTCGGACAACAGTTCCCGGTGAACGACGTTGGGATAGAAGTAGTCGCGGACCTTTCCGGGCAAGCACCAGAAGTCAGGGTAGCCATCTGCGTGCGAGGGCAGGCAACCGCCGTGCTGGTGGGTTGAAATCTCTACGTCGTGCAGATCGTTGATAGTGCGAACCACCAGGGCCTCGCCGGCCTCTACCAGGTAAGTGGGGCCCGGAAAAGAGGGCTGATTTCCCACCAGGTACGCAAAGCAGGGTGTCGCGACTCCCTTGATGATCTCGGTAACGTGATCCACTACCCGCATCTCTACGTGCTTTTCCTCCGGCCAGCTGCCCGCCGGAAACAGGCTCTCCCCCCGGGCGTTCTTGTGATCGCCGCCCACGTCGTACTCGGGCGCGATGCCGTGGTAAACATCGCGGTCGTCGAAGTCCTTGGCGTTGTCCACTCCCGGAAGCGGGCTGAGCGACGAGCTGCTCTTGGCGTGCATCACGTGCTCGGGCTTGGTGAAGACCGAGAACGACTGGTCCGACGACACCAGCGGCGGAACCCCGGTGTCCGGCGATATACCGGTGCCGCTGTCGGTTCCAAGTTCGTGGGTGAACTTGTGTTGCTCTATGAGGTCTCGAAAAGCCTGTGGCGTACCCGGCGCCGGGTCACCGTAAGCAGGCGGCTTGCGGCGGCCCTTGCGACCGAAGCTCTTCAGCGGGCTGGAGGCTATGGCGGCCAGGGCGCCCCCCAGTAGCATTACGCGGTGTATGAACTGCTTGCGAGTAAAGTTTTTGATGCCCACGGGAGCCCCCTGGCTTCCAGTCTCCTGAAGCCGTTGACCCCTCTGGTTTTCAGTCAGTGTCTCCAGTAAACATTGTTGAAGATAGCGCCGTCAACCACCCGAACGGGTATTCATTAGCCGCCTGGTCGTTTTTCTAGTTCAGGTTTACAAAGCACCCATGAGAGAACCTTCCCGAACATGATCCAGGCCGTAAGATACACGCTGTGGGCCAGTGCCCCGTTCAACCTGCTGGCGGCTTACATGGTGTTGCTTCCCTCGTCTGCGCTGGGGAGGCTGGTGGGAATGCCCCCGTCGCCGCCCCTTGTCTACTCCGCCTTGCTGGCAACAATGATCGCCCTGTTCGGCCTGGCTTACGCCTGGCTGGCCACGCAGCCGGAAATAGACCGACCGCTGGTCGGGTTAGCCGCAATAGCCAAGACCATGGTCTTCGTAATCGCCCTGCTGCTCTGGCTGTTGGACCGGGGTCCGGGAGGGCTGGTCCTGGTGGCCTGCGCGGACCTGGCATTCGCCTCCCTGTGGGGCTGGTGGCTGCTGTCACCGACGGAGCCCGGCCGCACCCGCTAGGGTATAACACCGACACATGGGTGGCGTATGTGCCCACGGTGAAAAAAGAACCCACATACTTGCAAGTATACAAGTATGTCCAATACCCCTGCTGAACCGTCCCGGCAGTGCCATGGCGGAAGCCTGCCGGGCAATGGCAAGCCTTGATCAGGCTTGACAAAGCCCCCCCTAATGGAGTTATCTGTCCCCGATGGGAGTGCTGAGGAGCAGTTATCATGGAACCACGCGTGGGTAGACACCCTCTCTTTTTCGTCACCGATATTCTAATCGCGATCGCTGCCGCCTTGGCGCTACTGGCGCTTCCGCACCAGGCCGGGACAGCGGTGGCGGCGGCCGCCGATGCAGCCCCTGCTGCCGCGACTGTTGCCGGGGGCTCCGGCCTGCGGGTCCACATTGACCCGCGCACCGGAGAATTGCTCGACGAGCCCCCCCCGGGATCTGAAATCGCCGTGGGAAGCAGTTCGAAGTCGACTCGCCCTCCGCTGGTCGAGGAGCCAAGCCCGGTAGCAGGTGGTGGCACCATGATCCGCCTTGATGATCGTTTCCGGGCGGATTTCCGAGCCGAAGTGGGGCCAGGCGGCAAACTCGTCACCGATTGCCAACAGCCTGCCGAGTCCCGATAGCCGATTGCGGAATACTATCGCTGCCCTGATCGATTCATGATTTTTTACACGTGACAAGGGGGTTACCGATGTTCACCCGAAAGCTCCGCACCGCCTATGCTCTGCTTCTTCCTTTCTTTCTGCTGGCCACCTTTTCCGTGGCCAGCGCCGCGACCGTAACCATCATCAACCTGGACGTAGCTGGAACGGGTCTCAACGACACGACGCCAGCCACTCCCGTGGGCGGCAACGCGGGCACCACCAAGGGTGACCAGGCGCTCATCGTCTTTGAAGAAGCGGCCTCGATATGGGGCGGCATACTCGGCAGCCCGGTCGAAATAAAAGTGGGTTCCAGCTTTGCCGCACTCAGCTGCTCGGCTACGTCAGGCGTGCTGGGTTCAGCCGGGCCCCAAACCGCCCACCGGGATTTCGCTAACGCCCCGCTCGCCTCGACCTGGTATCCCCAGGCCCTGGCCAACTCGCTTGCCGGCGCCGACCTCGACGCTGCCACCAACGACATCGGCATGCAGTTCAACGGCTCCATGGGAACCCCTGGCTGCCTGGAATCATTGTCGTGGTACATGGGCCTTGATGCCGTCGAGCCCGCCAACACTATCAGCCTGCTCAGCGTGGCCCTGCACGAGATCGGGCATGGACTGGGTTTTGCCAGTTTCGTGACGCTTTCTACTGGGGCACTGTTTAACGCTCTTCCCGACGGCTACAGCAGCAATCTTGAGGACCACTCGACCGGACTTCTCTACCCTGCCATGACCAATGCCCAGCGCGTGGCGGCCAGCACCAACACCGGCAACCTGCACTGGACCGGTGCCCTGGTAGTAGCTGCCAGCGGCGTACTGAGCTCCGGCGCCCACGCCAGCGGACACGTGGAGATGTACGCGCCCAACCCGGCACAACAGGGTTCTTCGGTGTCGCATTTCAGCACGTCACTTACGCCCAACGAGTTGATGGAACCGTCTCACACCGGCCCCGACCTCCACCCGGGCCTGGCCGTGCCCCTTCTCCAGGACATGGGATGGGCACTGGCGACCGGATGCGGCGACGGTGTTCTTGACGTGGGCGAAGACTGCGACGACGGCAACACTCTCGGCGGCGACTGCTGTTCATCCAGTTGTACTTTCGAGACCGCCGGCTCCACCTGCACCGACGACGGCGACGCTTGCACCACCGACACCTGCAACGGCACGGGAACTTGCGACCATCCAGCAGCAGCCGACGGCTCTGCCTGCGATGACGGTATCGCCTGCACCACGGGTGAGACCTGCCAGGCAGGTACCTGCTTATCGAGCACTCCTGCCTGCGACGACAACGAGTCCTGCACGGTCGATACCTGCGAGGTATCGGACTGCTTTTCTACCGGCCACGGCGCGGGATGTAATGATCCGGTCTGCGAGTCCACTGTCTGTGCACTGGACTCGTATTGCTGCGCCACCGACTGGGACAACCTCTGCGTAAACGGCGGCGGCGGAAGCACGGGTTCTGTGGACCTGTGTGCCGGGCGGGAGAATTTCTGTGGCAATGCGGGTTCGCCTGACGGCACGCTGTGCGATGACGGAGATCCCGCCACTGGTGGCGATGTCTGCACCGGTGGCGTGTGCGCGGGAACCGGTGACCTCTGCGCGGGAGTGACCTGCAGCGCCAGTGATCAGTGCCACGACGTGGGCACCTGCGATCCGGGCACCGGAATTTGCAGTGACCCGGCCCTGGCCAATGGTACGGCCTGCGACGACAGCGACGCCTGTACCCAGACCGACACCTGCCAGGCGGGCGTGTGTACGGGTACAAACTCAGTAGTGTGCAACGCCCTTGACCAGTGCCACGTCGCGGGCACCTGTGACCCGGGGACGGGCTCCTGCAACGACCCGGCCAGTTCCAACGGTACAGCCTGCGACGACGGCGACCCTGCGACAACCACCGATGTCTGCACGGGCGGCGTGTGCGGCGGGACAGATCTTTGCGCGGGTGTGACCTGCAGCGCCAGTGATCAGTGCCACGACGTGGGCACCTGCGATCCGGGAACGGGCCTGTGTTCTGACCCGGCCCTGGCCAACGGCACCGCCTGCGACGACGGGGACCTGGCCACCACCGGTGACCAGTGCTCGGCAGGCGTATGCAGTGGCACGATTCCTCCGCCTCCAGCCGTGGTGAGTATTTCACTTCCCGCGGGCGACCCGGTGCCAGGACAGATAATCACGGGTGAGCTACTGATAGAGACCAGCGTGCCGCTGGGCAACTACGGGATAGATATAAACTGTGACGCTGCGTTGTTGACGATAGTGCCCCCGGTATCGGGAGGTAATACCACCGAGTTTACAGCTGCGCCGGTGCAGAACCTGGGGGCTTGCAGTGCGACCCTGAGTGGTTTTCAGTTCTCGAGTCTTACGTCACCAACCGGAGTGGTGAGCGTGGCCCATGTCCAGTTCGAGGTACTTGCCGGGGCCGTTGCCGGTAGCAGCAGCACGGTAGACCTGGTTCCCTCGCTCATTGGCGATGCTGATGGGAACAGTCTTGCGTTTGTTGCCCTGGATAATACGATTACGATTGCCTCGGTATGCGGTAACGGCCTGCTCGAGGTGGGCGAACAGTGCGACGACAGCAACACTGACGCCGGAGACTGCTGCTCGGCAACCTGTACCTTTGAGCCGGGCTCTTGTGACGACGGAGCTTTCTGCACCACCGGCGAGACCTGTACGGCCGGTGTTTGCGGTGGCGGCGGCTTGACCGACTGCTCGGGGGCGGGCGACCAGTGCCATTCCGGCAGCTGCAACGAGAGCAGCAACGCCTGTGAAGCCGTGGTCGCCAACGAAGGTAACGCCTGCGACGACGGAGCTTTCTGCACCACGGGCGAGACCTGTACGGCCGGTGCCTGCGGCGGCGGTGGCGGCAGGGACTGTTCGGGCGCGGGTGATCAGTGCCATTCCGGCAGCTGTAACGAGAGCAGCAATGCCTGCGAAGCCGTGGTCGCCAACGAGGGCAATGCCTGCGACGATGGAGCCTTCTGCACCACGGGCGAGACCTGTACGGCCGGTGCCTGCGGCGGCGGTGGCGGCAGGGACTGTTCGGGCGCGGGCACCCAGTGCAATACCGGCAGCTGCAACGAGAACAGCAACGCCTGCGAAGCCGTGGCCGCCAACGAGGGTGCCTCGTGCGATGACGGCAACGTGGCGACGACCAGTGACGTGTGCACCGGCGGGGTTTGCAGCGGGGTAGATCTTTGCGCGGCGGTGACCTGCACGGCCAGTGACCAGTGCCACGACTCCGGAGTGTGCAACCAGGCAACGGGCATTTGCAGCGATCCGGCTGCTGACAACGGAACGGTCTGCGACGATGGCGACCCGGCAACCACCAGTGACGTGTGCACGGGCGGGGTTTGCAGCGGGGTAGATCTCTGTGCGGCAGTGACCTGCACGGCCAGCGACCAGTGCCACGACGTTGGCAGCTGTGACCAGGGTACCGGTGTCTGCAGTAATCCGGCGGCAAGCAACGGCAGCGGCTGTGACGACGGTGACCCGGCCACCACCAGTGACGTGTGTACGGGCGGGGTTTGCAGCGGGTTAGATCTTTGTGCGGCGGTGAGCTGCACGGCCAGCGACCAGTGCCACACCGTTGGCACCTGCGACCCGAACACGGGCCTGTGCGGCGACCCGATCGCTGGCAATGGTACGCTCTGCAACGACAGCGACCCGGCCACGACCAGTGACGTGTGCACCGGCGGGGTTTGCAGCGGGGTAGATCTCTGTGCGGCGGTGACCTGCACGGCCAGCGACCAGTGCCACGACGCTGGTACCTGCGACGCGACGACCGGTGCGTGTAACGATCCGGCCAGTTCCAACGGGACAGCCTGCGACGACGGCGATCCCGTTACAACGGGCGACGAGTGCGTAGGCGGGGTTTGCGGCGGCACCGATCTTTGCGCGGCAGTGACCTGCACGGCCAGCGACCAGTGTCATGTAGCCGGCACCTGTGACCCGGGGACGGGCGCGTGTAGCGATCCGATCGCTGGCAACGGTACGCTCTGCGACGACGGCGACCTGGCGACCACCAGTGATGTGTGCACCGGCGGGGTTTGCAGCGGGGTAGATCTCTGTGCGGCGGTGACCTGCACGGCCAGCGACCAGTGCCACGACGTTGGCATTTGCGCTTCGTCGACGGGCGTCTGCAACGACCCAGCGTCGGCCAACGCCACGGTCTGCGACGACGGCGACCCGGCAACCACCAGTGATGTGTGCACCGGCGGGGTGTGCAGCGGGTTAGATCTTTGTGCGGCGGTGACCTGCACGGCCAGCGACCAGTGCCACGACGCGGGCACTTGTGCCCCGTTGACGGGCGCGTGCAGCGACCCAGCATCGGCCAACGGCACAGCCTGCGACGACGGTGACCTCTGCAGTGATCCCGATTTCTGCAGCAGCGGTGTCTGCGAGGGCTTGGTCACCGATTGCAGCGGGCTGGATGGCAACTGCGTGCTGGGCAGCTGTGACGTGGCCAACGGAAACTGCGCCGCCGAGGCGCTGGCCGATGGTGGGGGCTGTGATGACGGCGACTTGTGCACCGAGAGCGACCAGTGCAGCTCGGGCGCTTGCGTAGGCGCTGCGGGAGCACTGTTTGAGTCGACCAGCATGAAACTCGGATTGCGCGGAGCGGGGGAAGACAAGCTGAGTCTCAAGTCGCAGGCCGCGTTGGCTGATATGCTTGGCCTGCCGACATCTGGAGGAGTGGAGCTGGTTCTCAGCGACTCCCTGGGCAACCCGGTTTACTTTGCTTCCATAGCCGCGGGCGACTGGGAGGACGTGCGCGACCAGGGCAGCAAGTTCAAGTTCAAGGATCGCACGGGTACGCTGGCCGACGGCATACTGAAGGCCCTGCTCAAGGTGAACACTCGCCGTGGGATCGTATTGCTGAAGGCCAAGGGCAAGAACCTGGACCTCCAGGCTGCTACGGGCGAAGCCTCATTGTGGCTGTCGGTGGTCGTGGGTGGATCGCTGAGCGGTAGCTGCACCAGTGCCCCCGCGATGGTCTGCACGACCAGGGGCCGCAACTTGAAGTGTGAACTATGAACGGGTTACCGACTGCCGGCCCTGGCGGTAAAGAGCACTGTCGCTTGACAAGCGGGGGTGGCTTGGAGTTTGCTGTACTTGGCATTTGCAGGAAAGGGCACCGGGTATGAAGATATGAAGACAGTAGCGATACAGAAGTTTTGCCTGGGGGCAGCCTTGGTCTTGTTGACCGCCGGGGTTGGCGTTGTGGGTTGCGCCACGGCCCAGGAAGGACAGGCGGTGCAGGATACGCCGGCGGCGCCTGCGGCTGACGCTGGCCTGAAGGTCTACCTCGACCCGGAGACCGGCGAATTTCTCGAAGAGCCGCTTCCAGGCCAGGCCGATGCTGCTGGTGCTGGAAACAGCAGGCAGGCAGAGCGCGCACCGTTGGTCGAAGAGCCCAGCCCGGTAGAGGGTGGTGGCACCATGATCAGGCTCGACGACAGGTTTCATGCCGAGTTTCGCGCCACGGTAGATGCCGACGGCGAGCTCAAGGCCGACTGCGCACCGTCGGTCGAGTAGCACTCGCCGGCCGCGATACTTCAGTTGGTGACCGGGGCGCGGCAGCGTTCAAGCGCCGCCTTCTGCCTGCTTCCCAGGCTTATGGCCCTCGCGCCCATGAACAATACCATCGCCGCCCACAGCAGGCTGACCGACGCGCGCTGTTGAGCGAGCAGGGCGAGTGGCGTGTAAACGAGTAAGGTCGAGGCAAGCATAGCGTTGCGCAGTATCACTCCCTCGGTAAGGCCGAGAAACAATCCGTCGTAGATGAACGCCACTGCCCCCAGCAAGATCGTGGGGTAGAGCCAGCCGCGGTACGCCATCATGGCGGCCACGATGTCGCTGTGCGAGGTCATGAGGGCAAAGATAGTCTGCGGTGCAGCCCAAAGCAGTATTACCGCCAGCAACGCGATGACCATACCCCATGCCATCGCCAGCGAGAGCAGGCGACCGGTTGCCTGCTCATCATTGCGGCCCTTGCTGATGCCGGCGAGGCTGTGCAGCGACAAGGCGAAACTGTCTACCGCGTAGGCCACCAGGTAAAAAAGGTTGATCAGTATCGCGTTCGCGGCCAGGGCTACGGTGCCTATCGCCGCGCTGATATTGATGAACGAAGCGAACACCGACACCAGGCAGAGGGTGCGTATCATGATGTCGCGGTTGAGCGCGAACAGTCGCCTGAAGGTCTCCCGGTCGGCGAAGCCGGCGGTGCTGGTCAGCCAGCCGCGGTCGGCCTTGAAGAGTAGCAGCAGGTATAGCAGCAGCCCGAGGTACTGGGCCATGGCCGTGGCGATGCCGGCACCCCGGGAAGCCAGGCCGAGGGTGTAAATAAAGTAATAGTCCAGCGCCACGTTGGCCGAGGTCATCACCAGCGTCACAAGTAGTACTGTCCGACTGCGCCCGCGCCCCAGCAGCCAGCCGACGAAGGCCAGGTTGACCAGCACCGCGGGCGCGGCCCATATCCTGGCGTCAAAATACGCGCGGCCCGAGGTCTCGGCCGCTTCACTTCCCGCGAGCACCGAGAAGCCAAGCGCTCGTATCGCCGGCGAGAGGGCGAGCACCGCGAGGCCCATCAACAGGGCGAGCGCCAGGGCCCGGTACAGTACCAGCGACAACTCGTGCTTGTCCTTGCGTCCCTGGGCCTGGGCAGTGACTCCCTGCGTGCCGGTCTCAACGAAGCTCAGTGACCAGTAGACGTAATTAAACAACACCGAGGCCAGGCCGACCCCGGCCAGGTGCGACACCTCGTCCAGGTGGCCGAGCATCGCGAGGTCGACCAGCCCGGCCAGTGGTACGGTGATCAGGGCAAAGAAATTAGGCACCGCCAGTCCGAGCAGGCGCCGGTTGAGCTTGCGAGTGCTTGTTGGACGGCGGGGAGCAGTGTCGCGGGGTGCTGTATCAGTCGTCATCAAACAGGCTCGCCTGTGCCGGTCGCAGTGGTGCCGTCACGGCTTCAAGACAGCCGGGGTCATCGTTGGCTGGCTTGTTCACTCGCGGTGACACGGGATGGTAGTGCAGCGAGCCTGGCGGCAACGCGCCGCAGAGCTCGCGCAGCTGATCGTCGGTGAGTGGCCGCCGCTCGAGCCATTGCTGCCAGTTCTGCGCCGCTAGTATCACCGGCGCGCGGTGGTGCAGGTCAACCAGGTCGTCACCCGCATTGGTGGTAAGGACGGTGAAGGTCTGCAGCTCCTGTTCGTCGCCGCGCCAGGTTTCCCACAGGCCCGCCATCGCGAAGGGCTCGTTGTCGGAAGCCTGCACGTAACAGGGCTGTCGCTGCTCGTCCACCCGCAGCCACTCGTAGAAGCCGTTGGCCGGCACGAGACAGCGCCGACTGCGCAGGGCCTCCCGGAACGAGGGCTTGACGGCTGCTGTTTCCGAGCGGGCGTTGATCATGCGCTGGCCGATAGCCGGGTCGTCGGCCCAGCCGGGCACGAGACCCCAGCCGAGCAACAGTGCTTCGCGCCTGTCGTCCGCGCCGGCCCTGATCACCGGCGCCAGCTGTGACGGTGCGAGGTTGTAGCTAGGGCCGAAGGACGGAAAATCCTCGACCTCGAACATTTCGGCCAGCCGCTGGGGCAGGCTGTGTATGACGAAGCGTCCGCACATGACCTTGTATCGGCCGCCCGGCCCATAAGTGCAGCAAGCAGGCGGAGCGTAGAACCTAGCACGCGCCCGGCAATGGAACACCCGTGCGTTGTGCCGCGGTCGGGTTGCAGCAGTTGCATACGCAAGGCTCAATGCTCGGCTCATGAACGACAACACCCCGGTTCTTGTAGGTTGCGGACAGTTTACCCTTCGCGACGGTCGCGGCGACCGTTCGCCGGTTGACCTTATGGCCGAGACCGCGCGCATGGCTGGCCAAGACGCGGGTCCCGGGGAGCGCCTGCTGCGCGAGGTCGACACGCTGGCCGTGATGGGCGTCATTGGCTGGCGCTACAAAGACGCGCCCGGCCTGCTGTCGCGGCAACTGGGTATCGACCCGCGTCGCCGACAGTACAGCAGCATAGGAGGCAATACCCCGCAGTGGTTGGTCAACCGCAGCTGTCGCGAGATAGAGCGTGGTGATATCGGGGCCGTGTTGATCACCGGAGCCGAGGCACTGGCCAGCTACAAGCGGGCCAACGTTGACGGGCGACGCCTGGACTGGGAGCGCGGCGCGGGCGGCGAGGTTGAGATGATCGGCGACCCGAGGCCGGGCAGCAGCGATCACGAGAACGCGCACGGGCTCATGCTGCCGCCCACGATCTACCCGTTGTTCGAGAACGCCCTGCGCGCCCGTGCCGGTCGTGATCCGGGCGAGCACCTGCGCCGCCTCGGCGAACTGTACGCGCCGTTTTCGCAGGTGGCGTCGGATAATCCCCTGGCCTGGTTCGGGCATAGGCGCTCGGCCGAGGAGATAGCTACACGGTCGGCTTCCAACAGGCTCATCGCGTGGCCCTACACCAAGTACATGAACGCGGTGTTGATGGTTGACCAGTCGGCGTCGCTGATACTGACCTCGGTGGGGAAGGCCCGTGAACTGGGCATCGACGAGTCGCGCTGGGTGTTTCTGCACGGCTGCGGTGATGCCAACGACCTGTGGTACGTGAGCGAGCGCCGTGATTTCTGTTCTTCGCCTGGGTTGGCTGCGGCCGGACAGCAGGCACTGGCAATGGCGGGTGTGGGCATAGACGATATTGATTGCTTCGACCTCTACAGCTGTTTTCCCAGCGCGG
>CAUZFM010000071.1:0-13742 GCA_963579235.1 uncultured Binatia bacterium (SeqCode) | reverse complement strand
AGCTGGTATAACGACGAAAAAAACCTAAAAAGGTCCCCAACTGCGCCTGATTGCTGAATAAACGGTTCATGCGCCCGTCATATAACTGATCGTGGAGCCGGAAGGTCGCCAATGCCTCGAGGGCCGAAAGGCCGGATGGGGCTGTACCCCCCTGATCGGGGATGAGCGAGCGGCCGGTTTGGAAACAGGCCCAGCAACATAAAGAGAGCGAAAATGACCGGAAACAGCATACTTGAATCAGACTGCCTTTTGCCCGACCAGTACATGGCCCTGGTGGGAGGGGGCGACAAGCTCACCGGCGAGCGCCGCCTGATGCTTGCCGTGCTCGAAGATGCCTTGGACCGCTACCGCCGCTTCGCACTGGCCCGCGATCCGCGCGGCCGCGCCGAGTACCAGGGCGCGCGCGAGTGGATAGACGACGACGAGCTCGAGTGGCTGTACTCCTTTGAAAACATCTGCGAGGTCATGGGTTTTGACGCCGCCTACCTGCGCAAGCGCCTCGCCCGCGCCTACCCCAGCCGCCGCCTGAGCATAGGACGCGAGCCGCAACTGGTGCCGCTCGGTGACCTGCCCGACTTCGAGGACGGCGTGGCCGATATCGATGAGCCGCGCGAGGCCAACGTCGGCGAATTTGACCAGGTAGCCTGACGGCTGCCTGCCCCGGGGGCGCGGTTGACGCGGCTCAGGCCGCGCCTGCTGCTTGCGCCTTCTGTGCGGCCAGCTTGTCTTCGTCTGCCGCCAGCCCTCGCGACGCAAGCAGGAACAACACTACGGCAACCAGGTTGGCCAGCAGGCACAGTTCTATAGCGTGGCCGAGATCACCGCTGGCCTCGCTCAGCCGTCCTACGGTGTAAGGGCCCATGGCCAGGCCTATGAAGGTGAGCATCAACAGGTACACGGCCGAGGCCACCGCCCGCATGCGCGGCAACACGAGGTCCTGCACCGTGGAAACCGCAGCGCCCAGCCACAATCCATTGGCCGTCCCCGCGCCTACGTACAGAGCGTAGGCCATGGTGAGCGAGTCGGTCCGCACCATGGCCACAACGAAGGGCAACGGCAGCAGCGCCGCCACCACCGCAAAGTACAATCGGCCCTGTGGTTTACGCGCGCGCCACCAGTCGGCGGCCAGGCCCCCGAAGGTGGCACCCGCCCAGCCCCCCACCGCGGCAATAAGTCCCAGCGTCTTGCCAGCCTCGCCCGCCGACAGGTCAAAGTTGCGCAGGAACCACGGCACCACCCAGAACCCCGCGCCGTAGCTACCGAACGACAGCAACGAAAATCCGAGTACGGCCGTGCGCAGGGAACGCGCGCGAAAAATCGTTGAGAAAGTCCCCGGGTCGCCCAGCGCAAGGTTCTGCACCCAGCAGGCCGACGCGTACACGCCCACCCCCAGCGCCACCCACTGCACCGGGTCGCCCAGCCACAACGTTAGCAGCCAGGCCGCCATGGCCAGGCCCGCGGCAGTGGCCGCGTTGCCCAAGAGCATGGCACGCGAAGCCCCCGCCCGCGCCAGGGTCAGCACGGCAAAAGGCGGCAGCACCTTGGCCAACTCCTTGAACAGCACGCGGACGGGGCGCACTTCTTCGCCGGCGAGTTCTTCGGCCGCGGCTTGAGCGGCCGAAGGGCCGTCGCCCGCGCCCCTGCGCGGCTCTCTCAGCGTACGTACCCAGGCCGCCAGCAGCAGGCCGGGCATGCCCACCACCATGAACGCCGCCTGCCAACCGGCCAAGCCCAGCGGCGCGTTGCCATCGGGCCAGGCCTGGTTCCAGTTGTCGACCACCGTGCCGCCCACGTAAAGCCCCAGCCCCGCGCCTATGTAGAGGCCACTTGAGTAGATGGCCATAACCGTCGCTCGACGCTCGGGCGGAAACCAGTCTGATAACAGCGAAAATGCTGACGGCGACGCGCTGGCCTCGCCAATACCCACGCCTATGCGCGCGCCCGCCAGCTGGGTAAAGTTGCCGGCCAACCCCGAGGCAGCCGTCATCAGGCTCCAGGTCGCCAGGCCCAGGGATATAATAGTGCGACGAACCCACACGTCGGCCAGGCGGCCAAGCGGAATGCCGAACACGGCGTAGAAAACCGCGAAGGCGGTGCCGTAAAGAAAACCGATCTGGGAGTCGCCCAGCCCGAGGTCGGCCTTGATGTCTTCGGCGAGGATGGCCAGCACCTGCCGGTCGAGAAAATTAAAAACGTAAACGAGCACGAGCACGCCCAGCACGTAGCAGGCGTAGGGACCACCCGGGCGGTCTCTGTCGTTACCGGGGTGATCGTTGCCGGGGTGATGTTTATGCGGCGGCTTTATAACTTGGGTCCTGCACAGGCGGGGTCTCTATTGCAGCTACCGCGTGGTGCGGTGGGCGCGCGCCGCATACAATGCACGGGTGCCAGACTCACGCCAATCCTACCCCTTGTTTATTGCCGGCGCGGCAAGCTGGTTTACCGCCTGGGGCATGCAGTCGGTGCTGCTGTCGTGGCTGGTCGTGGGCGAACTGGGTGCCGACGCCGCGGTGCTCGGACTGGTGCAATCGGTAGCCATGCTGCCCTCGCTGCTGCTGTTGTTGCCGGGGGGAGTGCTGGCCGACCGCCACGACCGGCGCCGGCTGCTGTGGATATCACACACGGGCGCGGGCCTGGTGGTGGCCGCGCTGGCCGTGGTGGTGGCCCTGGGCAAGCTCTCGCTGGCGGCGGTGTTCGTGTTTGCCGCCTGCATGGGAGTGGCCGTGGCCTTCGTGCTGCCGTCGCGCGATGCGCTGCTCAACGACGTATCGGGCGGCGACCTCATGCGGGCGGTTACCGGGCTGACGCTCACGCAGTGGAGTGGCCACGCGCTGGGCGCGGCCGCCGGTGGACTGGCGCGCTGGATGGGAACCGCCAACGCGCTCGCGCTGCAGTCGGCCGTGCTGCTGCTGGGCGTGCTGCCGCTGCTGCGCTTGCCCGGCTACGGGAACGATGGCCACGCGAAAGACGACAGCGCGTCGGCGTCGGACGACGGCCCAAGCACGAGCGCCCTGGCCGAAATACGCGAGGGCTTGCGCGAAGTTTACCATTCGCCGACGCTGCTGAGCGTGCTCGCACTGACTACCAGCGTGGGCATTTTTTTCATCGGCCCTTACATCGTCGCCTTCCCCCTGCTGGTGCGCGACTACTACGGCGGCGACGTCGCCCAGCTGGCCCTGCTCACAATGTGTTTTCCGCTGGGCACCATCGCCGGCTCGCTCTTGCTGCTGGCCAGGGGAGGCATACGTCGCAAGGGGCTGGCGCTGGTGTGTGCGCTCGCTACGGGCACCGTCTTCCTGGCGCTCATTTCGCTGGGGTTGCCCTTCGAGCTGATGCTGGTGGTAGTGGCGGCCTGGGGACTTGGCGCCGCCGTCAACATCAACTGCAGCCGCACGATATTCCAGCAGGGAGCGCCGAAAACCCACCGGGCCCGCGTGCTGTCGGTCTACTCCATGGGATTCATGGGGTCGACACCGCTGGGCACCCTGCTCTGCGGCCTGCTCGCAGAGCGATGGGGGCCGCTGGCCGCCTGCGGCATCCTGAGCGCCTCGATGGCGGTGGCCATAACGGTCGTTGTTACCTTTACCCCCATCCTGCGCATCCGCTGACAGTGCGTGTTCGCCCCGTACTCAATGGCCGGGGGCGCGGGCAAAGCTATATCTATGGATAGAAAGGCCGCGGTGTGCGACTTTTGACCAGGGGCAATGCCGCCCGCTGCAGCCTGGCGGCAGCTACGCACCGGGCGTCGGCCCCCTCATAGACACCCTCCCCTGATAAGACTCAGCCTTCCCACTCCAGGCCCACGCCTATGTAGTTGCCACCCATGCGGTAGACGCCGGGAATAACGAGTGCCTCGGACGCGTCGACGTGTCTTTCGTCGGGCACCCCGTAGCCGAACGTGAAGTCCACGCGCAGCCTCTCAAGGTACAGGCCCGCGCCCACGCCTATCTTCCAGTCGCTCACGTCCATGAGCAGGGGGCTCACCCCGCCGTCTGAAACGATGGGGTTGGCGTAACCCACGCCGCTGCGCAGCTCCCAACGCTCGCTGACGCGGTATGACCCGCCGAAAGCGTACCGCCACTCGTCGGTCCCGCCGGGCACGAAGGGCGCGTCGAGCTGCGGAGTTTCGGCGAAGTGGATTTTCGACCTGCCCATGGAGTCGGCGCCGGTCCAGCGTATGGCCGAGTGCAGCATGGCCCGCTCGCCCAGCGACCAGCTCGAGCCCAGGTAGGCCTGTGCCGGCATATGCAACTGCAGGTCCAGGTCCTGCCTGCCCGATGGCGACGGCGCCGAGCCGTCCAACCAGATCATGCCCGGCGTTCGCAGGCCCACGGCGAGATCCCAGCCTTCACGCGGCTGCCAGGCAACGCTGCCGTTGGCCTGTATGCCGGCGCCGCGCATGACGTAGCGCGTGGGGCCAAGCGGCGTGGGGTAATGTGCGCGCAGGTAGGCCAGCAGGGGCGTGATCGCGAAGCCCACCGACAGGTTGTTGCTTAAGCGACGGGCCACGGCCGGTCCCATGCTAACGATACTCGACTCGGCGTAGAATTTTTCAGGGCCGAAGCCGGGGATCGGATCAAAGTTGTTGCTCGCGCCCACGCTGCCCGCCACGGCAAAGCCGTACGACCATGGGCCGTCACCGCCCAGGGCGAGTCCGTAGTCGGGCACCAGCGAGATGAAGTCAGACTTGTCACTGTAGCCAACGGCCGGGCTGTTGATCTCGGTGCCACCCACACCCAGGGCAAAAGTGAACCCCTCGGTGCGGCGCTCGTAGTTGACCAGGGCCGCCGGGTTGACCGACACCGCATAGGCCGGCGAGACCGGCCGCGCGACGTTGGAGCCCATCATGCCGGCCTCGGCCGCACCCACCCCGGGCGCGATCAGGTTGGACGCCAGGGCGCTCGCGGGCAACATCACGGCCAACAGTAGCGCCAACACCATACTGGCGACCGTCAAACAGGCAGCCGTCATGAAGTTATTCCCTCTCATGCCCTCTCCTCCGTGCCGGTCCCAGTGGATCCACGGCAAAAGCTGCTTCTACCCGCTTGTCACGGCCACGCAAAGGTCAGACCTCCTGCCTTTTTGACACGGGAAGGCGCGCGGCCGAGGATTGGCAGATGCCTGAACTTGAGAAACTTGAGAAAACCGGTGCCGTGGCTTTCTGGAAAAAATACGACCGCAAGGCCGTGCTGCGCCAAGCACAGATCGCTGACGAAATGGGCTACCACTCCTTCTGGTTACCCGAAGCCTGGGGCTACGAGATCTTCAGCCTGCTCACCGAGATCGCCACGCACACGAAGAACATCCAGCTCGGTACGGGCATAATCAACGTCTTCAGCCGATCGGCGGCACTGGTGGCCATGCACGCGGCCACGCTCGACGAAATATCCGAAGGGCGCTTCATACTGGGCCTGGGCACCTCGGGCAAGAAAGTAGTGGAAGGCTTTCACGGCGTTGACTACCGCAAGCCACTCACGCGACTGTCGCAGTACATCCGGGTCGTCAAGACCCTGCTCGCCGGCGAACGGCTGGACTCGGCCGGCGCCGACCTGTGGGAGTTTCGCCACTTCAAACTCGAGATGACACCCGCCCGGGCCGACCTGCCGGTTTACTGTGCCTGCCTCAACGACAAGGCCATACGCATGGTGGGCGAACTGGCCGACGGCTGGATGCCCACCTTCTGGCCCTGGCAGCAGATCGGTCGCGGACGTGAGCTACTGGCCGAAGGCGCAGCGCGCGCAGGCCGGTCGGCCGACGACATCACCATTGCGCCCTTCACCACCGCCATGCCCATGCCCGATCGTAAGAGTGGACACGACATGGCGCGCGGACTCATCGCGTTCTACATCGGCGGCATGGGCGACTACTACCACGCCTTGCTCAGCCGCATGGGCTACGCCGATAACGCCGACCTGGTGCAGGATCTGTACGTGAAGGGCAAGCGCCAGGAAGCTGCTGCCGCCATAAGCGAAGAGCTGCTCGAAGCCCTGGTTATTGCCGGTGAGCCCGACCAGTGCCGCGAACAACTCGCCGCGTGGCGCGAGGCCGGCGTGCAGTTGCCCGTACTCACCCTGCCAAGCGGCGCACCGCCGGAAATAAGCGAAGCCCTGCTGCAACTCATGGCCCCTGCGTGAAACGAGCGGCCGCGCAGGCTGCCGCGCTTGCCCTCGTGCTGGGCGCGCTGTTTCTGCCCGGCTTGCTCCTGACCCTGGCGGCGCCTGCCCCGGGTCTTGTCCTGCAACCCACGCCGCTTGCCATGCTGGCCACCGCGCTCACCGGCTGGGCCCTGCTGATCGCACCCGGCTGGTTACTGGCGAGAGTCAGCGGCACGGGCCACGGTGGCCAGGCCATCGAAAACCCGGCGCTGTACTTCGTGTGTTCGCTGGCCTTGCTGGTGCCGCCGGTGGCCCTGACTGTGTCGCGTGGACAGCCAGCGTCGGATTTTCTACCACTGCTGGTGGCCGAGATGCTGGCGCTGGCCGTCGCCGGTAGCTTGATTCGCCCGCGCCGCCGCGAACGCGCGACCCCAACCGACAATCCGCCGGGCAGGCTGTTGCCGCTGCTCGTTGCCGCCTGCGTCCTGGCCTGTGCCTGGGCGTCGCTGGAGATGGTGACCATGGGCAGCGTGGACCGCTGGTGGTACCTGGCCTGGATACGCTGGCTGGGCGAAGGCCGGGCAGCCGCCGTCGGCGATCCCCTGCTGGGCACCGCCACCGTACTGCCACGCTTCACCAGCGGCGCGTGGCTGCCGGCGCTAGCCGCCTGGGCCGAACTGGCGCGGGTTGATCCCGCCTGGTTGTACCACCGCGCGGTGCCACTGCTGGTGGTGCCGCTTTCGTTTTCGGCAGCCATGGTACTGGCACGATCGCTGTTCGGTCGCAGCCGTGCGGCCTGGCTCGCACTGCTGATCACCGCGTTGGGATGGATGACCGGCTGGCTGATCGCGCTGCTTGCCCGCGCGCCCGAAGACAAGATCGTGGCCGCGGTGGTGGTGGCGCCCGTCGTTCTGGGCGCGTTCCTCACGCGTGCACGCGGCGGCTGGCGGCGTTGGCTGCTGGTCTACGCGCTGGGGCTGGTGGCACTGGCCGCTACACACGCACTGGTCTACGCGCTGGTACTGATGGCCGTGGTCGCACTGGGCGCAGTGCTCGTAGCCGGAGGTCGTTGCCGCGGCCGCAGCGCCGCCGTCATGCTCGCGCTCGCGCTGGTCATTGCCGTGTGGCCAGCGCTGACCGGCCGCATGACTACCGCGCCACTGGCCCGACAGAATGCGCTGACGGCTGACTCCAATCACCCGGTGGCCCGCGTGCACCTTGCGCGCGAGCGCTTGCTGCAACTGGGAAACAGCAGGGCTGCCAGTCCCGGCAGCGCACCCGGTTACATTGTTAACCCACGCCTGTTACTGCACCCGCTCGGGCTGCTGTCCCTGGCCTGCCTGCCGCTGTTGTGGCGGCGTCGACCCTACGAGCGCCACGTGCTGCTCACCCTCAGCGCCGTCGCGCTGCTCGTGGCCTTCCTGCCACCGCTGCCCTGGTTGCTGGGACTCGCGGTGACTCCGTGGATGGTGCACCGGGTGTTGTGGTTGTTACCCGCGGCCGCGCTGCTGGCCGTGGGCCTGGACGAAACCAGCCGCCGGCTGCGAGCCACGGCCTGGCTGCCCGCGCTGCTGGCGTTGGGCCTGGCGTTGCCGTTTGCCTCTTCTCACATGGCCGATTTTACCCGCGTACGCGCAGGCCACGCCCTGCCCGATACGCCAGCTTTCAACGGGGTGATGATCGCGCTTGGAGGCCTGCCAGCCGACGCGTTGTTGGCGGCCGCACCCGAAATCTCGGAACGACTGGCCGCGCTGGGTGGTCCGCGCGTGCTGGCTGCCTCGGACAGGGCGACGCTGGTGTTCGCCGGCGACCGTCGCTCGGCCAACTCTCGCCTGGCGGCACGCGCGCGGGTGGCGGCGGGGCTGTGGCGACCAGGCAACGGCGCGCCCACTCCCACTCACCTGCTCTACGATGGCAGCGGCCCGGCCGGTCGCTACTGCGAACGCGTGATCTACGAAAGCGACGACTACCGACTGTGCAGCTTTGCCGCCGTCACCCCCGAGCCCGGCATGGCCCTGGCTATAACGACTGGTGTCGAGACAGGCCAGGCAGCCGAAGGCGCTCGCTTTGACTGCCGTCCGGGGCTCGAGCGACGAGGCCAAAGACTGCTGTCTCCGCGCCCCGGCCCCTGGTCGGCGCGCTTACCCGGCCTGCACTGCCGGGTGTACCTGGCCGGAAGCCAACCCGTACCACACTTGCAACTGGGCGCGCTCACCGGCAACACCAACGAAAGTTGGATAGTGTCCGTGCGTGGCCTCCTCAAGGACGAGCAGCGCTGGAACCTGCGCGGCGAAATCGCGGTCACAAACGAAACGAGATTGAAGCTCGACCTGCCGCGGGCCAGCGTGGATGAGCTAGAGCTCTTCATCGTCCCGACCATGCTGCCGTTTGTGAAACTCGACCACCTCCTGCTGGGCAAAGCCGTTACGCAGGAAAAATCCCCGCAATGACTTCCCAGTCGACAACAAGGCCCACACCTTCGGGACGTCGACGAAGCCTGCTGCAGGTGGTGGCTGTCTGGATCGCGGCGCTTGTCGCACCCCTGGTCGGTAGCGGCACGGCAGTGCTGACGGCGGTGGTGGCCGTTCTTGTTCTTCCCGGCTTTGTATTGTTACGCGCGCTCGGCAGCAGATCGGCGGGCGACTACTCCCTTACCGACGACCCGCTGGCGCGCCCGGCAATCGTCATCACCCTGTCGACCGCTCTTTGCGGGCTGAGCGTGCTGGCCTGCACCGCGGCGGCTCTGCCCATGCACGCGGCCCTGCTCACGCTGATGCTTGTTACCCTCGTGCTGGCCGCCCTGCCGTCGCGCGGTAGCGCACGCCAGCAAGCTGCCAGCCAGGCAGCCGCAAGCCAGGAAACTGCCGGACTGGCAAGCAACGAAAAGCTGCTGCTGCTGCTGCTCGCGGCCTCGGTGCTGTTGCTGGCCGTGATGGCCGCGTCGGGTGCCAACATCGCGCGCGACCGTATGTGGTACATGGCTTTTATCACCCGCCTGGCCGACGGAAACGCCATGGGCATGGGCGAGCCCTTCTTCGGCAGCGGACTGGTACTGCCGCGCTTTGCCGGCAACGCCTGGATATCAACGCTCGCCGCCTGGACCGGGCTGGCTCGAGTACCCACGCCCCTGATTTTTGAGCAGGTGGCACCGGTGCTGCTCGCGCCCCTGTGCGCGTCGGCCGCTTACGCGCTGGGACGCGCCCTGTTCGGCAATCGCAGCGGCGGCATCGTGACCGCTCTCTGCACAGTCGCCGTGCTGCTGGCGACACGCTATCCGTTTTTCTCGCCCGAACGCTACGCCCCCTTCGGTCGCCTGGCCGAAGACAAGACGGTGGCGCTACTCATCTTCGCACCGACTGCGTTCGCCTGGCTGCTCGCCGTTCTGCGGCGCGGCATCGCCGACGCGCGCCAACTGTTGACCGCCGCCCTGCTGCTGGCGGCGGTGGCCCTGTCGCACGCGATCGTCTACCTGGCCTTGATGGCCTGGACGGCAGCTGCCCTGCTCACCGGCTTCGCCCGCGGCGGACAGGCACGCACGCGCACCGCCGTGGGCCTGCTGGTGTTGCTGCTCGCCCTGCCGCCTGCGTTTTCGGGACTGGCGGCCAGGCAGGGACCGGCCGGGGGCCTGTCGGCGACGAGCATGGCCGAAACCGACCCGCTCGACCCGGTGGTAAGAGCCCACCTGCGAATGCAACGCACCGTGCAGCTCCCCCTGGGTGGACCGGTCACCAACCCGCGCCTGCTCGACGACCCATTGTTGTTACTGGCGCTGGCCGCTGGACTGGCGGCCTGCCTGCTCGACCGGCGCAAGGCCTGGGCACGCCTGCTGCTAGTGGCCTGCCTCGGTTCCCTGCTGCTCGCCTTCACGCCGTTTCTGTCGCCCTTGTTCGGGCGAGCGGTCGTACCCTGGATGGCCTACCGCGCTTTGTGGCTGTTGTTGCCCGGCCCACTGCTGGCCGCAGGCCTGCTCGAACTCCCGCGCCTGATCGTTTTGCCGCGCATGAACACGAGCGGGCCACTGCTGCTGCTCAGCCTGCTGGTGCTCGCTTTCAGCCTGCCAAGTTTTCCCTGGGCCCGCCTCTCTGCAGTCCAGGCAAGCGCCGACACGCACCTGCAACCCGACCGTGACACGCTCGAACTACTCGACGAGCTGGCGGCCCTGCCGCCCGACTCCGTGATCGCAACCGGGCCCGGCCTGTCCGAACTGGTACCGGCTTACGCGGGACGCTACGTGCTGGCCTTCTCCGACCGCGGAACGGTAGTCTTTTCGGGATCAAGAAAAACCAGTGACAGGCGACTACGCGCAGCGGCGGCCTTGTTGGGTCTGCGAGGCGGTAGCCGCGGCATGCGCAACCGCCTGGCTGCCACCTGGAAAGTGAGCCACGTGGTTACCGAAGGCCAGCACTGCGATCGCAAGGGAGCGCCGTTGTTTTCGAACCAGCGCTACACGCTTTGCGCCGAGCGCTACCACCGCAAGGCCGACCATCGACTGGACCTGACCACCGCCGTGGCCTCGGCTTCGGGCTACGCGACTCCGGGCAATGAACTCCGGGTGCTGGCCGGGCTGGGCCGCGGACTGTCCTGTGATCCGGCGCCCGAACTGCTGGACGGCGTTGCGCGCTGGCGGCGCGACAGCCGCTGGCAGGGCAGCCCCCTGTCGATTCGCTGCACGGCCGAGTTCGAAACTCCGCGGAACCTTTCGCGGCTGCGCATAAGCGCGAGACTGCCGCGCGCTGGCGAGGCGCTTGTATACCGCGTGCTTATGCGCGGGCCGGGCCAGCGCTTCCGGAGGCACGGGGCCCTCGAGTTCAAGGGAAATCCACACGGCGAGATCCGCCTGCGAGCCCGCGCCGTCGACCGAGTCGAAATAACGCTCGCGCCGGCCTACCTGCCCTACTTGAACCTGGAATCGATAGAACTGCTGGGACCATAAGTACTCAGCGCCACGATCCGCGCGACACGAATCCCGCCACCGTGCGGTCCTCAAGATGGCGTTGCACGAGCACGGCCCGTTGCGGGTAGTCGGGGTGGCGATCGAGGAAGGCGTGGGCGCGGCCGCCGGCCGACTCCTCGAGCAGCTGCATCACGCGGGCGAAGGCGCTGCCCTGGTAGCCGGCGGCCTCGGCCAGGTCTACGCCCAGCAGGTCGGCACGACGTTCGGCCTCGCGGCCAAAGGTGAGGCCTGCCTTCCCGGCCATCCGCCGCCGCGCCGCACTCCGCCGTGTAGTATCCCCTCGTGTCATTGCCCGAATGTGCCCCAGGCCGGGAAAGTGTCCGGGTACCGGTGCGTGACCCAGCAGCAGGTGCGCGAGTTCGTGGCCGAGCACTACCGCCAGTTGATCTTCGTCTTCGAGCAGGTCGAGCAGCGACGACGACACGACCACGCCCCGCTGCGACGGCCCCGCGTTGGGCGAAACGTACTCGACCATGAAAAAATTCACGTCACGCGGCCAGGCTTCGGCCTCCACGTAAACGCTGCGGCTACTCTCCCCACGCTCAACCATGAAGGTGGCGCGATCGAGGCTCGAGATGTCGAAGCCCGGTAGCTCGGTGAGCCGGCCGCCGTTTATGCCCACCAGCAGATCGCCGGCGGCCAGCGCACCCGCCGCCGGGCCATCCGGGTCGACCCAGGCAACCACCAGGCCGGGTGTGGTGGACTCAACCCCCAACGCTTCGCGACTGGCCGGGGTAGACGGGACAAAGAAAAAACCCCAGCCCTTACCCGGCAACGATTCGGTCAGCGATTCGTCGTCGTGAGAAGGCAACACCAAGGCCAGGCGGCGCGACACCCTCTGCAACGGGACCGCTCTGCGAACGAGTTGCCTGATGTGGCTCGCCCCGTCAGCCATCGGCGACAACGAAACCGACGCCGCCTGTTCGAGGGCAGCCAGTTCAAGCGCCGCAAGCTCACGGGACCTCAGCCAGTAAGACGGGCAGGTGGGCATGTTTCGGCCGCAAGCCACCCGCCGCGCGAGCGCAGACCTCGGGTCCAGGGTGTAGAGAACCCCCGGCGAGATGTAGGCCAGGTGCAAATACTCACCGTCAACAGAAACAGCCAGGGGAAGGCCGCGTTCGGCCAGCAGAATAGACATCAGCGGCCAGCGCTCGATCGCACCCTGCAGCAACTGCGATCCGTGGCTGCTCAGGGCCACCGGGCTGCCGCCGCTGCGGGGAAAGTCCGAAGCGGTTACCAGGTAGTAACGCGCCGCCTGCGAGTCCATGGTCGCGGCGCCCGAAACACGACTGGATGACAGGCTGCCGGCGGACAGGCGCCCGCCTGTGGTGCAGCCACTCGCCGCCAGCGACCACGCGAGCAACAACGCCACGCCGACGGCCTGCTGCCGTCCGCACGCCTGTTCTCCAAGCGTGCGCCCACCCGTCCACCACACCACCGGCCCATTGTTTACCCATCCTAACGACACCACAAGACAAAGCTGTGCCCCCTGTGCTAGAAGGGGGCATGCCACGACGCCTGATAGCTGCCGCCGTCACCGCCACGGCCCTGTTACTGGCCACCACCGCGCCCACCCCGGCCAGCCTCGCCGATCTCTACACGTTTCTCGAAAGGGCCGAACGCATGGCCGTGCCCACCCACATCCTACGCGCCGAGCTCAACATAATAACCGGCGACGGCGACCCGGTGAAGGCCGTGCTGTTCGTGATCCCGGGCGACGAGCCGCGCATGGTCATCGACATCCCAGCGGCAGACTGGAGAGCGCTGCTGCCGTTTGCCTGGGGCAAGGGATTGGTGGCCCGCGGCGAACGACGACCGGTGTCGATGTCGGTGGACGAAGTCATTCCGGGTACCGATCTCAGGCCGATGGAATTTTTTGCGTTCTGGAAAACCGACTACAACAGCACTTTTGTTTCGGATGAGAGCACTAACGAAAAAACCGTGTCGCTCTACCCGCCCGAGACCGTGCCCTACGAATTGTTTGTCATCGGCTTTGACAAGGCGCGCATGGTCCCGCTGACGTCGAAGTACTACACCGGCACTATGAGCAACCTGTCCAGGCTCCGCCTGGACAGCAAGCACATAATGGTCGGCTCGCGGCCGCGCCCCACCCACATCGAGATCCGCGACTACGGCGAGAACCGTACCACCACGGTGGAGCTGGACTGGAGCGTGCTCGCCGAGCTACCCGACGGCATAACCACCGACGCGGGTTTTCACCTGGCGGTGCTCTGACTGGACGGCAGCTGACTCCGGTCGCCCGTCAGCGCTCGCAAGATAGCGGCCGCCGCCGTGGCCGCGCCAAAGCCATTGTCGATGTTGACCACCGTGACACCCGCCGAGCAGGAGTTGAGCATGCCGAGCAAGGCGGCGAGCCCGCCAAAGCTGGCGCCGTAGCCCACGCTGGTGGGAACGGCGATCAGCGGCAGGTCGATGAGCCCACCCACCACGCTGGGCAACGCGCCCTCCATGCCGGCTACCACCAGGGCCACCGTGGCGCTACCCACGCGCTCGCGGCTTTCGAGCAGGCGGTGCAGCCCAGCTACACCCACGTCGGCAAAGCGCAGCACTTCGGCTCCCAGGAACTCCAGCGTCTGCGCCGCTTCTTCGGCCACCGGCATGTCGCTGGTGCCGGCGCTGAGCACGGCCACGCTGCCGGGCAGCCGCGGCTGCTCTACGCCCTCGGCCATGCA
>CAUZFM010000070.1:0-13985 GCA_963579235.1 uncultured Binatia bacterium (SeqCode) | reverse complement strand
CACCGCGCGAGGCCCAGTCGCTACCCCGTTCCACCCTGAGCTCCAGATCCGCGGCCAGCAGTTGGCCCGGCTTGTCCAGCCGCTCGGTACCCGCCCAAGCCTGGCCGGCCATGATCAAACGCGCGGCCTCGTCGCTGTCGACAGCCAAGCCCTGCTCCACCAGCAGGAGATCGGCACGCAGGCGGCCGCCAGCAGAACCAGCAGCTGCCACGTCAGTCTGCCGCCCGCTCAAAAACGGGCACGACACTGCTGTTGGCAATATACTGCAAAAGCTCGCCGGCCGGACCCAGTGGCGCGAGCGCGGCCAGGGCCGCGGCCAGTTCGGCGCGACCGAGCTCCAGCGAACGAGCCACGCCGTGTACGGCCGGGTAGGTGAGCTTGCCACGCGCGCGGTCGCCCCCGGCCCGCTTGCCGGTGGACTTGGTGTCGAGCAGCTCATCTTTTATGTCGTCGGCGATCTGAAAGGCGAGGCCAAAGTGGAGCCCAAAGTCATCGGCAGCAGCAAGTTGTGCCGATTCGGCACCGGCCAGCAGGGCCCCGGCGACCGCCGAGACCTGGAGAAGCTCACCGGTTTTACGGCGGTGGATCGCACGCAGCAGTTCAGCCCTGTCGCCGCGTGTGTCGCCATCCGCGGCAGCAACACCCTTGTCGTCGCCACTTTGCAGGCCCTCGGCCATGAGGTCGGCAGCCTGCCCCCCGACCATACCCTGCACGCCCGCCGCCCGCGCAAACTTACCCGCAATCAGCAGGGTCAGCGCGGGGTCGGCGCCACAAGCCATCAGTAAACAGAAGGCCTCGGTCAACAAGCCGTCGCCGGCGAGCGTGGCCATACCGTCGCCAAACAACACGTGGTTGGTAGGTTGCCCGCGCCTCAACTCGTCGTCGTCCATGGCCGGCAGGTCGTCATGTATCAGCGAGTAGGCGTGGATCATCTCGAGCGCGGTGGCGAAAGGGAGCGCGGTCTCAATGGATGTTCCCAATCCGCGGGCGGCGGCGAGCAACAACAGCGGCCGCACGCGCTTGCCCGGTGTCTGCAGGCTGTAACGCATGGACTCAACGAGGCGGTCTACTCCAAACTCGCGACTGGGCGCAGCAGCATCCCCGACACCGGCCCCGCTTAGCCCGGGAAGCGCCGCCGCGAGACTTGATTCGAGGCGAGAGGACAACTCCTCCACCTGGGCCTCGACAGCACTGGCCGGGTTGGCCGACTCAGCCGTCGTCTTCACCCTCGAAGCTCTTCGTTGACAGGCTGCCGTCGGCGCCGCGGGTGAGTTCATCGATCTTTTCCTGCACGGCATCAAGGCGACCGTGCAGCAATCGCACCAGCGCCACGCCTTTTTCGAAAGCCACCAGCGACTCCTCCAGGGGTACGTCTCCCTCGTCGAGTTTGCGTACGGTTTCTTCGAGATCGGCCATGGCCTCTTCGAAGCTCGGCCCCTGCTTGTTCGTCGTCTCTTTTTTCTTAGCTGGCATCAGTCCCCATGGGCGCGATCTCAGTCGGCATTGTTACGCGGCTCTCCTTATTACTATGCGGCGGGAAGGTCACCCGGCCTGTTCACGTTACGAAACTGCCGGCGCGCCGGCCAGTCAAGTGCCAGCGCACCGGCCTTGTCCAACAGGCGCTGCGGCGAGGCGCAGCCACCGCCCAGCAGCGCCAGCGCCAAGGGCAAAACCGACACCGGGTACCAGGCCGCCAGCGGCTCCCAGCCCCGCGGCCCGCGCGGTGCCACCGGAAGCCCGCAGGCCAGCCCCGTGCGCGCCACTCCCTCCAGCACCGAGTTGCTGATCCAGGGCAGGTCGCAGGCCAGCACGACCAGGCCGTTGCTGCTCCGCTGCAGCCCGGCAACCAACGCCGCCAGCGGGCCGCCACCAATCACGGCATCGGGTACTTTCTCAACCCGCGAGCCGTGCCTGTACAGCGCCAGGCCACCACCGCCCGCTATCATCACGCGCCCGCCTGCCACCCGGCGTAGCTTGCCCAGGGTGATGGTCCACAGCGCCTCTCCGTTCAACCGAACCACCCTCTTGTCGCGCCCGAACCTGTGCGACCGGCCTCCAGCGAGTAACAATCCGTCTACCCCCTTCACCGGCCGTCTCGCTCTCGCGCAGCTAACTCTCGCGCAGCTAACTCTCGCGCAGCCCAGTCGAATTTTTCCCTGCGCCCACGGGATGCGAGCGAATAAAGAACATAGCGTCCGAAACGATCGAGCGCCTGCCAGGGTGGCGCCGACTGCGTGTCAGCCTTCATGCTCGTCACCTCGACAGGCTCGTCACAACTGTCTTTCCAGTTCACGGCGGCACCTACATGCTCGGCTGTCATGGTTTCGCAAGTCCTGCTCGCACTCTGCATGGCCTGCTTGAGTAGTGCCGCAAAAGACTCGACCTCGGCCTTGGCTTCGGCGGGCGCGTCGTTGAGCGCCACCCTGTCTTCAGGCTCCATCGCCTGCCAGTCGGCCAACGAGATGCGTATGCCCGCGAGATCGAGCTTCATGCGCAGGCCCATACTCATCCACTCCCCCTCGGGGTCGTCAGACTTCTCGAAGGCAAGCAGAGGGTAACTCATCCTCGCGCCCGGCAGGGCCACACCAGGGCTTCTCGCCGGCTCAAAATACCAGGCCGGGCAGGCCCAGCGGGTCCACCCGCGCGCCACCCAGCTTCGCAGCCCAGTGCAGGTGCGGCCCGGTCACCCGCCCGGTGGCACCCACCAGCCCGAGCAACTGCGCGCGCTCCACCATCACCCCCTCTTCGACCTGGATCTTAGAGAGGTGCGCATAGATTGTGTAAAGACCCAGGCCGTGATCGATGACCACCGTGTTGCCGGTAAAAAAAAGATCGTCGGCGACTACGACCTTGCCCGCGTTCGAAGCATACACCTCCGAGCCACGGTTGGCCTTGATGTCTATGCCGGAATGAGGGCTGCGGGCCTGGCCGTTAAAAAACCTGCGCAGGCCAAAAGGCGAACCGCCCGGGCCAACCGCGGGCCGCACGAAAGACTTTGACCAGTACTTTTCCTCCGTGGATTGCTTCCAGAGCTTATCGAGCCGGATCTTCTCGGCGGTGACCCGCTTTATGGTCTTGGGGTCGAGGTTGGTGTAGCTCGACGCCACCTTGAGCGACTCCTTGCCGAACTCCCTGTCGACCACCCTCACGCCGTAAGCGCCTGTCTCGGTACCCATGCGCCAGCGCACATCCTTGAGACCCGGACTCACGTCCAGGTCTATGCCTATGTAAGTGGTCATCAAGCCGCCGGTCTCAAATCCCTTGAAGGTGCGACCCTCCACGGTAAGCGTGCCGGCGTGCACCTTCATGGGAAGCCTCGTGACCACGCGCACTATGTCGCCCGGGCGCGGTTCGGCCGGGTCGAAGACCAGCTCGCCAACAAACATGGCCGGCGCGCGCGACGGCAGGAAGAGAAACGCCGCTGCCAGCAGGGCGGCGGTTGCCAGAAGTGGCGCGAGTGCCGGCATATAAAGCCCGGCGAAACGATCACACTTGAGAGAAATTTTCATTCATCCTCCGTTGTCAGCAGCACCTGTGCTCTGAGCGCACCGCGGTGCAGGCGCAAATCCAAATTGTCTCCAGGCGCCGCTTGCGACGCTACCGTAACTGCGGCTCCCGATGAATCGGATGCAACACAGTAACCGCGTTCGAGTACCGCCAGCGGGCTGAGCGCCGCCAGCCTCGACTCGGCAGTGGCCAGCGCGTTACCTGCCAGCTGGTATCGCCGCGTCAGCGCGCTGCGCAAGGCCACCGCCACGCTCTCGGTAACGCTCCGGCAGCGCGGCAGCATGCGCTGGCCCGGTCCGACCAGCGCCAGGCTGGAAGCCAGGCCAGTCAATTGCTCGCGGGCTTGCAACACCCGACCAGTGAGTGCCCTTTCCAACGCCACGCCCAGTTCGTCGCTTCGTTGGCGACCCTCGGCCACTCGCAGGGCAGGATCCTTGAGCCCGGCCCTGGCCGCACGCAAACGATAGCCCTCCGACTCGACCCTACGTTGCATCGCCGATCTCAGTCGCAAACTACGCTGGTCGAGATCAACCGAAAGGTCGCTGTACACGGGCACCACTAGTTCGGCAGCCGCGGTGGGCGTCGCCGCACGCCGGTCGGCCGCGAAATCGCAGAGGCTGAAGTCGGTCTCGTGGCCCACGGCTGAAACCACCGGTACCGGAAAATTAGCGACGGCGCGCACGAGTTTCTCGTCGTTGAACGCGGCAAGGTCTTCGCTCGCCCCGCCCCCGCGCCCCAGTATGACCACCTCGCAAGCGCCGAACTCGGCGAGCTCGGACATGGCGCGGCAGAGATCGGCCGGCGCACCCGGCCCCTGCACGGTGGCCGCGCGTATGACCACGCGCACGCCAGCGTAACGCCTGCGCAGGGTCACCAGTATGTCGTGCAGCACGGCGCCCGATCGGGAAGTAACTACGCCAATTGTACGCGGCAGGAAGGGCAGCTCGCGCTTGCGATCGTCGTCGAACAGGCCTTCTTCCTGCAGTTTGTGACGGAGTTTTTCCAGCGCCAGTCGCGCCGCGCCCTCACCTGCCGGATGCATGGAGCGAGCGTAGAACTGCATGCGACCCTGCTTGGGGTAAACCGATACGCTGCCGCGACAGACCACTTCGTCGCCGGCCTCGGGTTCAAAGCTGAGCTTCTGGGCGGCGCTGCGCCACATGACGCAATCGATCGCGGCCTTCCCATCGCCCAAGGTGAAGTAGTTGTGACCGCTCGCCGGCTGCTTGAACGACAACAGCTCGCCGCTGAGTACCACGCTTGAAAACCCAGCCTCGAGGGTCTGCCCCAGCTCGGTGAGCAATTCGCTCACCGTTACACTGTTATCGAGTGTGGCCTGTTGCACCACGAGTCAGCGATCAGGGGATCGCCGGCGCCGCCGGCCCGTCGCTGAAACTGGCGACCTTGGAAAACACCTTCCAGGTGCGCAGCAGGTCAAAGGCCCGCTGCAGTTGACGGTCAGTCACTTTGCCATCACCGGAAGAGCCGGCCGACGAAACCGCGTCCGATGAATCCGTGCCAGGGGCCTCTTCTCCGGAAGAATCGCCATCCGAGGAACCGGGGCCGTCCTCGCCGCCTTCGTGGGCTCCCTGGTCAAGCGCTTCTTCTTCAACATCGGGCGTTATGCCCGTGCCGTGAATCGATCGACCTGAAGGAGTGAAGTAACGAGCCGTGGTGAGCCGCAGGGCCGCGTCGTCTCCCAGCGGCAGTATGGTCTGCACCGAGCCCTTGCCGAAGGTGGTAGTGCCCACCACCACGGCGCGTTTGTGATCCTGCAGCGCCCCGGCCACGATCTCGCTGGCCGACGCCGAGCCCCGGTTGACCAACACCACCATGGGGTAGACCGGCTCGGTTGACTCGGCCGACGCGTAAAAGCGCTGGTTCTGGGCCTGCACGCGCCCGTCGGTGTAAACGATCAGCCCGGCGTCGAGAAATGCATCGGACACCGTTACCGCCTGGTCGAGCAAGCCACCGGGATTGTTGCGCAGGTCGAGTACGAGTCCGTCGAGCACGCCGTCGTCGGCCTGGTCGCGCAACTCATCGAGGGCCTTGCGCAACTCGCGGCTGGTACCCTCCTGGAACTGGGCGAGCTTTATGTAGCCGTAATCACCTTCGCGCAGGTCGATATCCTTGATGCTGGCCACCTTGATCACCGCGCGGGTGATGGTCATGCTCACCAGCTCGACCTCGGACTCCCTGGCCACGGTCAGCGTGACGTCGGTGTCCTTGGGGCCGCGCATGAGCGAGACCGCCTTCATCAACGACATACCCTTGGTCAACTGGCCGTCGATGGCGATTATGCGATCGCCGGGCTTGGCGCCGGCACGAAACGCGGGCGTGTCATCGAGCGGGGTGATGATGGTGAGTACGTCATCGCGCATGGTGATCTCGATGCCCAGGCCACCGAACCTGCCGCGCGTGTCGATACGTAACTCGCTGTAGAGGTCGGGGGTGAGGTAGGCAGAGTGCGGGTCGAGGGCCGACATCACGCCGTTGATCGCGCCCTCGATCAGGGCGTCGGTCTCTACGTCGTCGACGTAATTCTTCTGCACGATCGAGATTATGCGGGCAAAGGACTCAAGCTGCTCGTAGCCATTGCGGGCGGCGTTGGCCACGCGGCCCGTAGCTGGGTGCAGGGCAACCACCGTGCAAGCCGCCACCGCCACAGCGAGAAATACCAGTTTTTTACCGGCCAGGGCCTGTATAAAGCGGGTTTTTATAGTCTCGGGCTGTCTGCGTGAAGCCATACCGATCGAGTATATACCAAGGGCTTCGAGGCTTCCAAGGGGAGGCTGCCGGCGTCTATCACGTGTGCGCTTGCGATCACCCAACGGTGCCTGGGCCGGCGTCTTGCCGGTGAAAAATGCGGTACAAGCCGGGCAGAACCAGGAGAGTCAGAACGGTAGAGGACAAGATGCCACCGATGACCACGGTGGCAAGTGGACGCTGCACCTCGGCCCCTGTGCCAGTCGCGAGCGCCATCGGAATGAAACCGAGAGAGGCCACGAGCGCCGTCATGAGCACCGGTCGCATGCGAGTGAGCGACCCCTGACGAATCGCATCGTCGAGGGGGGTACCTTCGCTGTGCAGTTTGTCGATGAAGGAGATCATGACGAGACCATTGAGCACGGCAACTCCAGAAAGCGCAATGAAGCCGACGCCGGCCGAGATGGAGATGGGGATCGCTCGCAGCCAGAGAGCAGCCACTCCGCCCGTCAGCGCAAACGGCACGCCGCTGAAGACGAGGAGCGCGTTTCGAACCGAGCCGAAGATCGTGAACAGCAGTGCGAAGATGAGCAGCAGCACGGCTGGGACAATGAGTCGGAGGCGCTTGGTTGCAGAGATGAGATGCTCGAACTGTCCACCCCAGGTTATCCAATATCCGGTAGGGAGATCCACTTGACCGTCGATGCTCTGTTGGGCCTCATGGACGAAGGAGCCGAGGTCACGGCCTCTTACGTTGGCCGTCACGACAATGCGCCGCTTTCCATTTTCACGATTGATCATATTGGGGCCCAGGCCGACAGAGATGGTAGCGACCTCGCTGAGGGGGACGAAGGGTGAGGCGACAGACAGGTCGGCCACACTCACTGGCCCAACGCCTTCCGGTAGTCGCACAGGCAGACGACGAAGGACATCTGGGTCGGTGCGGAGGTGCTCGGGTAGCCGGACGACGATGTCGAAGCGGCGGTCCCCTTCAAAAATCTCACCGGCGGTGAAGCCGCCCAGGGCAATCCCGACGACCTCCTGCACGTCGGCGACGTTCAGTCCGTAGCGCGCCAGCGCGTCGCGGTCAGGGGTGATGGTCATCAGAGGCAGGCCCGTAGTTTGCTCGAGTTTCACATCTGAGGCCCCCGGGACGGTGGTGAGTAACCGCTCTATGCTTTTGCCCACCTGCTCGAGGGTCTCCATGTCGTCACCGAACACCTTGACGGCCACATCGCTGCGAACGCCGGCGATGAGTTCGTTGAAGCGCATCTCGATCGGCTGAGTGAACTCATAGTTGTTGCCTGGAATCTTGAGGAGGGCTGCCTCGAGTTCCCTGACAAGTTGGGCCTTGGGTTTGCGTGGATTCGGCCATTCGGATCGAGGCCTCATGATGACGAAGCCATCCGCTACGCTCGGCGGCATGGGGTCGGTAGCGATCTCGGCTGTACCCATCTTGGCGAACACCGTTCTGACCTCCGGGAACTCCTTGAGACGGCGTTCGAGAACGTGTTGCATTTTTATGGCTTGGGGCAAACTGGTGCCGGGTATGCGCATCGCATGAAGAGCCACATCTCCTTCGTCGAGGCTTGGGATGAACTCGGTACCCAGGCGCGTCACGAGCAGGCCGCTGAGCAGAACAAGCGTGATAGCTCCGAGGGTAACAGCGACGCGGAAGAGAAGGCAGAAGGTCAAGACCGGGACATAGACGGCTTTTGCTGCCCTTATGAGCACGTTCTCGCGCTCGGCGATGTGGCCGGTAAAGAAGGTCGCCACAGCGGCCGGCACGAAGGTGATGGAAAACAGGAGCGCTCCGAGCAGAGCGGCAACGACGGTGTACGCCATGGGGTAAAACATTTTCCCTTCAATGCCGGTGAGGGTCAGGATCGGTAAGTAGACCACCATGATGATGAAGACACCGAAAACGCTCGGCCGGATGACTTCCCTGGTAGCGTCGAGCACCACGGCGAAACGCTCGGGGCGGGTCGGTAAGCGGGTGAGGCGGCGCTGCTCTTCGCCAAGCCGGCGAACGCAGTTCTCGACGATGATGACCGCGCCATCTACGATCAGGCCGAAGTCGATGGCTCCCAGGCTCATGAGATTTCCACTCACCTTGCCCGAAACCATCCCGGTAATGGTAAAGAGCATCGAGAGCGGAATAACGAGCGCGGTCACCAAGGCGGCACGAACATTGCCGAGGAGCAGGAAAAGGACCACGGTGACGAGCAGCGCACCTTCCAGGAGATTGTTACGCACGGTGTTAATGGTGGCGTTGACCAATGTGGTCCGGTCGTAAACGGTAGTCACGACGACGCCGGGGGGCAAGGTGCGGCTAACCTCGGCCATCTTTGCCGAGACGCGCTGGGAGACGTCACGGCTGTTCTCACCGATAAGCATGAAGACCGTACCGAGAACAACCTCTTCACCGTCCTTGGTAGCGGCGCCGTTGCGCATCTCGGGTCCGAGCAGAACGGCCGCTACATCACCGATGTAGAGGGGAACACCATCATGGTATGCGACGACTATGCGCGCGAGATCATCGAGGCCGGCGGCCTGGCCCGGCACCCGGGCGAGCTGCTGCTCGCCGTTTCGATTGATGTAACCGGCACCGACGTTGGTATTGTTCCGCATCAGTGCCGAGGTGATATCGCGAAAACTCAGGCCGTAGGCAACCAGCTTCTCCGGAAAGGGTGTGACGTGGTACTGCTTGAGGTAGCCGCCGATCGTGTTGACCTCGATAACTCCGGGAATATCGCGCAGCTGTGGCTTGATGATCCAGTCTTGGATAGTGCGGAGTTCGGTAGAGCTATAAAGTCGCCCATCGGGACGCCGCGTCGCGGGATCGTTCTCCACGGTGAACATATAGATCTCGCCAAGCCCCGTGGAGACGGGCCCCATGGCGGGCTCGATCCCGGGCGGAAGCTTACTGGAGACCTGCTGCAGGCGTTCGCTGATGAGCTGACGTGCAAAATAGACGTCAGTGCCGTCTTCAAACACCACGGTTACTTGCGAGAGCCCGTAGCGAGAGATCGAACGGGTGTAGTCAAGAGACGGCAAGCCGGCGAGAGCAGTTTCTAACGGAAACGTGACGCGCTGTTCCGACTCCAAGGGCGAGTATCCGGGGGCTTCGGTGTTGATTTGCACCTGAACGTTCGTGATGTCGGGCACGGCGTCGATGGGAAGGCGCTGGAAGTTGAATACGCCCAGCGCCGCAACACCGGCGGTGACGGCCAGGACAAGCCAGCGCTGCTTAAGAGAAAAAGCTATTATCCGTTCGAGCATGGTGTTTCCTTCAAACCGCCTGGTCCTGGTCCTCGCCTGTGCGAATGCGAATCACGGACCGGAGCTCGGTCACGGTACAGCCGGGAAAATGGGGCAGCTCGTGCAGAACACGCAGCACCCTACCAAGCATATGCGGTTGTATGATCGCCCTGATCGAATGCATGCCAGCCTCCTTGGTTGGTCAGTGGTCGTGGCTTGCACCGGACTTCCCGATGTCAGCTTTGATGATAAAACTGTTCTCTGTGACGTATTTCTTTCCCGCGGCAATGCCACTGAGGACCTCGACCCAATCGGAATCGCGACGTCCGATTTCAAGAGGACGGACCTCAAAAAAACTGCCCTCGTTCACAAAAACGACATCCCAGTCTCGAAAGGTCTGCAGTGCGCCGGCCTTGACGGCCAGAGGAACTTCAACCCGTTCAACGAGGATCTCTCCTGTGACGAACCAGCCGGGCCGCCACGCACCTGTAGGATTAGGCAATTCGATGCGGGCAAGTAAGGTTTGGGTGGCGGCGGCACCGAAAGGCGAGAGGTAACTGATGGCAGCCGTGACCTCGGGTAGTTCTTCGCCACCGCGGAGTGTCACAGGCTGGTTGAGCCGAAGAGCTGAAAAATCCTGCCGGTAGACGTGTAGATCAGCCCAAACAGTGCTACTGTCGGCCACGCCGTAGATGATCTTGCCCTCCGGTAGGAATTCGCCCAACCTGATGTCCTTGTGTACGATGGTGCCCGCTATAGGCGACCGGACTTCGTAGGACTGAAGGCTGTCGTTGCTCTGAACCAAGGCCACCACCTCACCCGCGGTTACGGTGTCGCCGAGCCACTTGTGCACGGCCATCACCAGCCCGTTGTAGCGCGGGATGACATCGGCCTGGAGGTCGGCGTTGGGGACGATCCAGCCATAGACAGTCAAGGTGCGCTCCAAGGTTGCCGGGCCGGCAGTCTCAACGACCAGCCCCGAGCTCTCGATGGCCCCGGGCGTGAACGAGACCCGGCCCTCGTAGGAGGGGTAGGTCCATAGATGGGTCTGCCCGCCTCGCTCGGCAATCACCGTGACGTCAAAGGAGTGAGGCTCCTCAACCACGCGATTGCCGCGTAGGTAATCATCCTCCTTGGTGAATTCGAAAACGTCTACGCGCCCGCCGAGCCGGTGGAGCTCGATCTCCAGCGACACTTCGGCCGCATCCAATGACTCGCCTTGTTCGAAGCAGTAGACGCGAAACATCGGCGGCACGCCGCGCTCGAAAATAGTAATTTCAATAGATAGGTCGCCGTCGACGAGCAGGCGGCCACCGTGCGGTCCCCTGGCCACGTCCACACTTGCCTCGGCGTGTTGTTCGACGTCGGCCGAGCCTGGTTCGACGGGTGCCCCCGCGTACAGAAATACGAAAGTGACCGCACTTACGATGAGGAGGGCGACGCCAGCTGAAATATATTTCTTATCCATTGCTAGTTACCTGTGGGCTGAGTCCGGAACGGAGCTGGTGTTGAGATCGGACACGGCAAGCCTGCGCTTCATGCCGAGCACGAACCGTTGGTAGCTCGTGGCTACTTCTTTTGAGTCAGGAACGGGGGTGGTGCTGGTATTGTGAACGGGCTCACCAAGAAGGCGTTCGATGCCGAGCAGGAACAGCTGGTAAGTCGTCGCAACTTCGATGCGCTCTCTGCGCACGTCCACGAACGTGCGCTGGGCATCGAGGAGTTCCAGGTAGGACAACCGCCCACTGCGAAATCCCTGTTCGGATAATGTAAGGGCTGATGTAGCCAGCGGTACGATCTCGCTTTCAAGACTCTCAAGTGCCGTCCCAGCGTGGCCGAGTTCCTGGTAAAAGATGAAGAGAACGGTTTGCAGGCGGATAGCGGTCGTCCGTTCATCAGCCGCCGTCGCGTACTTCCGCGCCTGCGCTTCGACGCGATGCCCCTGATTCCGGTCGAAGACCGGCAGGCCAATCTTAAACCCTAAAAGGAAAGTGGAAACATCAGGCCCTTCGGTGCGTCTGATTCCTGCGCCTACGGTGAGGTCAGGTATCCGCCTGATGTCCGCGAGGCGCTCCTCGGCGACGCGTAACTGCCGCTCTGAATCCCAGCGGGCCAGCTCAGGGCCGGCGGCGAGGCGCGCCGCCAGCTCTTCGAAGGGCGCGACGGGAACCCTGGAAAAGAGTGACCCGTCCGCACGGTCAAAGGCCGGGCTCGTGCTGGCCCAGGTCGCGGCCATCCGGGCACGTGCTGCTGCAAGTTCATGTTGAGCGTGTTCCTCATTGATACGGTGGCGGCTGATCGCCACGAGTGCCTTCTTTTCCTCAATAGCGGAGGCCTTCCCGGCCTGGAGCCGCTCACGCACGGTACGCAGGGCGGCCTCGGCGAGCAAGGTGGTTTCGCGTGTGAGCGAGACTTCGTGCTGCGCGGCGAGAAGCGAAATGAACTTCTCAGTAACCTCTGCAAGCACGTCTACACGCTTGACCTCATACTTGCGCTCCATCAAATCCCGACCGGCCGCTGCCGCGCCCAACCGAGCCGTGCGTTTACCCCCGAGTTCGATAAGCTGGCTCAGCTGGAGGGTCGTCTGGGCTTGCTCTGTACCTCTGAACGGTCCGCTACCACCCACATCTTCAAGCTGCGCGTCGAACGTCGGATTCGGGCGCAGCCCCGCCTGCAGGAGACGCGCCTCGCTGGCGCGTAGTTCCCAGGAGAACCCCTCCAGAGCCGGACTCCCCGCCAGCGCAGCCGCGCTGGCGCGCGCGAGCGTAAGTATGCCTGTAGGCTCGTCGTTGGGCGCACCCGGCTCCAGCGCCTGGACAGAAAAAGGCGCAAGGATAACTCCGAGCGTCATAAGGAACAGATACGTAGCAATTTGTTTCATCAAATACATTCACACCATCGTTTGCGGGAAGACCCGCCGGAGACCGACCGACACACAGGTAGGCCGGCTGCCCCCGCTTAGAGGAGACAGCGCAGCTCCCAACCCAGGAGTCAGGAATCAGACCAGCAGTCCAGTGGTGCGAAGCAAGGCCAGCGTTGGCGGTTTGACCAGGAGGGCAGGATACGGCGGAGCGTTGGCCCGAGCGGGAGCGCGGAAGAAGAAGCGCGTGACTGACGGCGGAGAGTTCAGACCTGCAACCTGGGCCGACACGCCGGGAGGCAAGTCGACGCTGACCGTGTGAGTGACGTGGGCAGAGTCGTGAACGGCTTCGCCAGACAGGTCGCCAAACGCGATGAGGGTCGAAACACGGCTTTCGGCAGGATCATTCTGGTGGTGCGAAACCGTGTGAAGGTGTCCATGCGCCCAAACGTGCGAGACGGAGTGCCCATGTGGGCCACCCACGACGAGCGGGAGCGGCGACAGCACGGTCGCAGACAGCCAAGACACTGCCACGAGCAGCCTCCAGCTGCGGCTCTTACCCCCCATACGACTAACGGTACCACACGGACGCGATTGTTCGCAACGCATTGTCAAATCGAGCGAGAGTCAAGCCTAGGGCCGGTCCGAGGGGGAAACGGCCTGGCCCTTCCCGAAGGGCGCGAGCTGGCGCGAAGCAGCCGAGCAGGCGAGGCTGTTGAGGTCGTGAGAGGAACGAACGACTCTGAGCCCGTGAGCGAAGCGAGCGGGCCCCGCCCCACCGCCGCCCCCCTTTCGGCCCTCAGGGAGTGAAGGCACCGCGGCCACGGGCAAACCAATTGAGCGGGTCGGTGGTCTGGCCCTCACGCCTGAGCTCGAAGTGGAGGGTCCGCGTGAGCGCAGAAACGCTGCCCACCTGCTGGCCGGCGCGGACGACGTCGCCCACCTCCTGGTCGAGGGCAGCCAGGCGCGCGTAAACAGTGTGAAAGCGATCGCCGTGACTTATGATCACCGTGTTTCCCATTCCCGGGAAAGGCCCGGCAAACACTATCTCGCCACGGGCCACCGACTTCACCCCGCGGTCGGAAGCCGCGAGCACGTCGAGCCCCTGGCTGGTCGTACCCGGTCGTCGCCCCTCCTGCCCGAACACCCGCAACAATTTGCCCGACAGGGGCACCTCGAGCTGCCCCTGTCGCCGCGAGAAGCTGCGCAGCCCTGTCCTCGCGCGCAGCGACGAGCGGTGTACCGAGCTGCCTCCGCTTTCGCGCTTGAGGATTCGCTCCATGGCTCCTTCTCTTTCGCGGGCACCGCGCGCGTCGCCCGACTGCCCACCCGCCGATCCGACCGACTCGGCAAGGCTGCGTTCGTCCAGGCGTTTTTCGAGTCCCCGCAAGAGAACGATTTTTTTCGCGCGCGCGCCCTCATTCTCGTCCATGACCGTGCGGGCCGCGTCCACCCGGCCTTGCAGTTGTTGCCGGGCCTGCTCAAGACGCGACAATCCCTCGAGGTATCCATCCCGCGCCTGCTCGTAGTCCTGCAGCGCGCCCTGGTCGGCCCTCGATACGGCCACCAGGTAGCGGGTCATGCGCAGCGGATCGTTGGCCGACGCCATGCCCAGCAGCGAGCCCATGCTGCCCAGGCGACCGCGACGGTA
>CAUZFM010000069.1:0-14176 GCA_963579235.1 uncultured Binatia bacterium (SeqCode) | reverse complement strand
CTAGAGTCCTGGCACTTCAAGGCCCTAAGGTGCCTGTCCCCCTTCTTGTGGTAGGATCTGCGGATGGCGAGATTGTTGTGTATAGCGGTGCTGCTGGTGGCCGCCTGCGCTCCGGAGCCCTGGCCGGGGCCGCCGGCGCTGCGCTTGAGCCAGCTGGGCCAGGCATACAGCACCCCGCTCTACCGCGCGTTCGACAGCAACACCCGGCCCCTGCTGGGTCGTAAAACCGGGCCGCTGCCACCCACGGTCACCGTGCACGCCACCTTCGAACTCGAAGCCCGCGGTCGCTCCCAGCTCGAGTTTGCCTGTGGCGTCCCCGCCAACAGCTCGGCGCCGCCAGTCACCTTCAGGGTATCCGCGGCTAGCAGCGGTAAAACCAAAACGCTGTTTGAAACCACCCTCTCTCCCTCCACCGACAGCGAGCGCTGGCACGAGTTCAGCGTCGAACTGGATCTCGACCACCCCACTACCCTGCAATTTGTCACCGTGCCCGCGCGGTCGGATTCGCCGCCGGGCGCGGCGTGGTTCAGCGACCCGATACTGCAAGCGCTCAACCCCTCGCGAGCAACAGAACGCAAGCGCCTGCCCAACATCGTGCTCGTTTCGCTCGACACGCTGAGAGCCGACCACCTGTCGGTATACGGCTACACGCGCGACACCTCGCCCAACATGAAAGCCATGTTCGACGAGCAGGGCCTGGTGGTCGAAAACTGCTTTGCCCCCGAGGTCACCACGCTCGATTCCCACGCCACCATGATGTCGGGCCTGTACCCGGACAGCGCCGTGCAGCCCGGCCTGCTGGGCATACACCGCGGCGTGACTATGCTGGCCGAGCTGCTGGCCGACGAGGGCTACCGCACGGCGGCCTTTACAGAAAACGCCTTCGTGGCGGCCGAGCTGGGCTTTCGCCGCGGCTTTGAGGTCTATTCCGAGAACGGCGGTATCGAGGCAAAGGGAATCGAGCGTATCGCCGCCAACTCGCTGGGCTTCGTGCGTGAGACCTTCGACCGCGGCATAGCCTGGGTCGAAGAACACGCCGACCGGCCGATGTTTGTTTTCCTGCACACCTACCAGGTGCACTCCCCCTACACGCCCGCACCCCGGTGGGCGGCACTGTTCCCGTCGCCCGAGGGCGCGTCGCCGGCGCGACGCGACATGGACGCCTACGACGCTGAGATTGCTTACACCGACAGCGAGGTCGCTCGCCTGCTCAAGGCCATCGACCGAGCGCTGCCCGCCGACGACACTATACTCATCGTGCTGTCCGACCACGGTGAGGAGTTCGGCGAACACGGCCGCCGCTACCACGGTGGCACCCTGGCCAACGAGACACTGCGCGTACCGCTGATGCTGCGCGCGCCGGGCCGCCTTCCGGCCGGCCAGAGAAGAACCGGCCCCGTGGGCCTCGTAGACCTCGTGCCCACGCTGCTCGAGCTGCTCGACATCGAGGAACCCTACCCGCTGCAGGGTCGCTCGGTTCTCGCCCACCTTCGCCACGACCAGGCGCTGCCGACAACACCCCTTTACTCGGTGGCCGATTCGCCCTTCACCATGACCTACAAGGGCGTCGACAAGAGTTGGCAACCGCCGGCCCGGGCGGTAACCCTGTGGCCCGACCGCCTGCTGAGCGAAAAGAAAGACGACGGCCGGCGCTACTGGTTGTTCGACCTGTCGAGCGACCCCGGCCAGACCAAGGACCTGTACGAGTTCGCCGACCAGGGGCCGCAGCTCAAGCGCCTGCTCGAGCAGTGGCCAGCCGTGGCAGCCGCTCGCAAGAACGAGCTCTCTCGGTCGCTGCAGTCGCGCGCGACTGCGCATCGCCGGCCCAGATCGGACGCAAACGGATTGGGCGAAGACAAGATACGTAAGCTCAAGGCCCTGGGCTACCTGGAGCCTGGAGAGTAACGTGCTGGGAAACTAGCGCCCCAGCTCGGCAGCAACCGCCGCCAGGCCCTCGTCGATACCCAGCAGCCGAACCGACAGCAGCTCCTGCGTGCGCCGGTTATCCAGCCCGCAACGCAGCGGCCGGGGAGCGGGCTGCGCGAGCTCGGGCGTATCTACCGCCTGGATAAAACCGGCGTCCAAACCCAGCGCAGCTGCCGCGCGACGGGCAAACTCATCGCGCGGCAGGCAGTCAGGCCCCACCGGGTGAGCCACGCCCCGGTAATCCGACAGCGCCAACTCGCGCACGGCGGCCGCGAGGTTATCAGCGCAGGTAGGAGTGCCCCACTGGTCGCGCGGCGCTTTCATGGTCTCTCCCGAAGAGGCACGTGCGAGTAACTGCATGATGAAATTTACCCCGCGCGGGTCGTGACCATAGACACCACAGATGCGCACGATGACGTGATCGTCAACGAGCTCGCTCACGGCTTGCTCGGCCGCCAGCTTGTGCCGCCCGTACTCGTTGATGGGCGCCGGCTCGGCATCGATCTCGTAGGGGCCCGCACTGCCGTCAAAAACGTAATCCGACGAAAAGTAGACCATGCGCGCGCCCACGCGCGCAGCCGCGCGCGCCACGGCGCGCGTGCCCTCCACGTTTATGGCCAGCGACAGCTCGGGCTCAAGCTCACAGCCATCAACGGCGGGCATGGCAGCCGGGTGCAGAACAAGATCGGGTTGCAGGTCATCCACCAGCGCGTCAATGGCCGCAGTGTCGGCCAGATCCAGCGGCAACAGCCCCTCGGCCGCCCGCGAGTTGCGGGTCCCTGTCACCTCGTGGTCGGCAAACACGCGCAGCAGGCGCGAGCCCACCAGGCCGGAAGCCCCGGTGACCAGGATTTTCAACGCCGCACCTTCACTGTTTCGCCCACCGCCCCCTGCCAGTGCCACATGGTGGCCGGGTTTTCCAGCACCCACCCCTGCGCCACCACCCCACCCGGCGCGTGCTAAGATGGCGCGTGTTCGGCTTTATGCGCATGTCGCTCGCGTTGGCCGTTATGTTCAGCCACCTCGTGCCCTTTATGGCCGGCCAGCTGAACTGGCTGGGCCACTACGCCGTCTGGTCGTTCTTCTGCCTGAGCGGCTACCTGATGACGCTGGTGCTCAACCAGCGCTACGGCTTCGGTAGCGACGGCCTGCTGCGCTACGCGGCCAACCGCGCGCTGCGCATCTACCCACCCTACCTGGTGGCGTTGGCGGCCATGACAGGGCTACTGGCGCTCAGACCCGACTGGACTGCCGTGCTCACCCACACCGGGTTGCCATACGTGGCCGGTGACTGGATACGCAACGTGGCGCTGCTCGACCTCAACTCGCGCATGCTGCCGGCGCCCATACTGCCGGCTTCCTGGTCGCTGAGCATCGAGCTCTACTACTACGTGCTCATGGCGCTGCTGCTGTCGCGCTCGCGAGTCACCGTGTTGTTGTGGCTCGTGGCGGCCGTCACCTGGGCCGCCTGGGCAAACACAACTGGGGTCGCTGCCCATCTACGCGTCACGTCACCGGCGGCCTGCGCGCTACCGTTTGCGCTGGGCGCGACGGTGTACTTCGTGGGGCAGCTGTTCTCGCCATCTCCGACAGAACCTCGAGCTGCACATAGCCAGCTGCCCAACTGGCTGCTGCCGCTAGCGGTGGTGGTGGCCCTGGTTAACGCGGGCACCGCGTGGACCTGGCCCGATCTCTATTCGACTCCCCTGCTGCTTCACGCCGCCGCGAGCTCGGCCGTGATCCTGGCGCTGGCCGGGGTCGCGCGTCCCAAAGCTACCAGCATCATGACCAGGCTGGACAGACAGCTTGGAGACTTGTCCTACCCGCTTTTCCTGCTGCACATGCCCGTAAGCATCGTGGTGGCCGCCGCACTGGCCACGTTTACCGAGAGTGACCTCGGACTCGGCGAACGCCCCGCGCTGTTTGTGCTGGCGGTGCCGGTGGTACTCATGGTGTCGTTGCTGTTGCGGCGGGTAGTCGAGCTGCCGGTGGAGAAGTTGCGCCGACGGGTTGCCCGCAGCGGTTAGCGCATCGCATTCTTACGCATGCGATTCTTGATCAGCCCTTCTTTGAAGTTCTCGAGCGCGGCTTTCGCCCGCGCAGCCTCTTCACGTTCGGCAATAAGTAACGGCGTCGTCGCACGAAAGTAGTTCTTTATGGCCTGGACTTCCTCAGCGCTACGCTGGTCCGGCCGTTTCGAAATCAGATGGGCCATGCCACCACCCAACGACGTTGCGGCTGGTCCATCGCGTTCGATCGTTGCACGCTGCTCACGCTCCCATTTCGCTTGCGCTTCGAGAAGAGCCGGCGTGTCCTTTTTGACCAGGCGGTTAGCGCGCAACGATTTCCATACCAGCTTTTGTCCTTCCTCATAACCTCGAAGGACGAGCAGGTTGGTAAAGTTCTTCTCATTCCTCCCTTCGAACCTTTGCAAAAGCCCTTTGGTATAAACCTCGCGTAGCGGTCGAACACCGCCAACGCCTAGCCCCAGATCGTAGAACAAGAAATCATGGGATCGCAGCAGATCGAGAAATTCACTCGTATCGGTGCCGAGTCCGCTCAATCCATGTGGCCAAAACTCGACCGCCATCACGACGTCGTCGTTTTGCGCTATGACTTCCTGCATGCCCTCGACGATGACGCCTTCAGCACCCTGTGTGTCTATCTTCACAAAATTCACGGCACCGTCGTAGTCCGCGAAATAATCGTCCAGTTTTACCGCTTCGACATCGATCGCTCGGCGTTCTTCATTACCTTCGTAGATTTGATGATCGCCTTTGTTTTTCTCGGACAGGAAGAGCTGGATGCTTCCCTTCTCGTTCGATACGGCTTTCTGTTCGAGAGTGACGTTCGTGATGCCGTTCAGGGCAACGTTGCGTTCAAGAATCGAGAACGCGATAGGATCCGGTTCGAAAGCGTAGACATGTCCCGTATCGCCAACGAGTCGGGACGCGACCAGGGTGAAGTATCCAACGTTCGCTCCGATATCGACGAAGACGTCGCCCGGCCTGACAAAACGAGACACCCAGTGGGTCTCGTTGGGTTCCCATACCTTCTCCGCGAGTATTCGGTAGGTAATCACCGAATCGTTCGGGTGTAGAAACATCTTCAGCCCCGGGATGTTTGGAACTTCCAGATCGGCTGCTTTCCCGTGGCGTGCAAACTCCAGTCGGGTGCTATGCTCGAGTTCAAGCAGCGTCCGGTTGCCTGCCAGCCATGGGCTCCGTGCCATGAACGCCGCTCCGACGAGAAGCAAGAGAAGCGCAAAAATTCCGCCGGATATCCGGCGGCGTATGGTCGTCGAGCTCACGTTGCGCTTCTCCTCGGGTGCCCGGAAGCAGCTCGCTCCACTGAACTGCGTTCGAACCAGAAACTCAACGCAGTTTTACATCTATATCGAGTAACAGCGAAACCGACGCCCGCTTGGCCGGCAACTACGGCAGGGCCCGCAAGGCAGGGCCCCACGACCCATTATTCAATCAGGAGGGCCGGGTTGTCAGCGGGCGTGTAGTACCAGTTGATGTGGTCATGCTTGAGGTAGCGATCAATGCGCTTGTAGCCACGCTCTTCGAACCAGGCGTTTATCTTGGGACGGTCGGGCCTGTAGGCCTCTATGCAGACCAGTTCGGGCTGGTACTTCTGGATGTCGAACGCAGCCAAAGCTGTCATCTGAAAGCCCTCTATATCCATGGACATGAAGTCCAATTTCTCAACCCCGTTGTCTTCGAGCAGCTTGTCGATCGTTATGGTACGAACCTTGATCTCGGTGTAATCGTAGGGTTGATCCAATCCCGCAGGCGTTTCGACCATTTCTTTTTTTGCCGACGAAACCTCCGGCCACTTGGCCCGATAAAAAGTATCCTCAGTGTCCGAGTGATCCGAAATTAGAAAATTCAGGAACTTACTATCGGGACGATCCTTGGCCCAGTGCTTGGCGTAAGTGGAAACAGCGTCAACGCCGATACCCGTCCACCCCAGGTGCTTGTCTAAATAAAAGGTTGTGCTGTTGCGCTGCGGAAAAGCGCAGCCCACGTCCAGAAAGAAACCGTCGCGGCGGTCCTGGAAGAAGTCCCGAATGCAGAGTTCCTCGCCAAACTGCGAGTAACGCTTCTTCCCCGTATTAACGATGTCCCGCCTTGCAGGCTCGGTAGCCTTAGCAACGGCAGCCGGCTCGGTGGCCGGCTCTTCCAGCGCCGCGCTTTCTTCAACCGCGGCGGGAGCGGGCACCTCCTCCTTGCAGCCCGAACCAGCAACAACGAGCAGCAATGACAACGCTAACGATGTAACAGAAAAAACCTTTCGCATATGCAATCTCCTACAAATGGACATTCGGAATCCTTCCACGCGGCCGCCCGCGACTCAAGCAGCTCTTCGTTTCGCAAAAAAGTAAAGCGGCAGTCCTACCAGCGCGGTAAGCAGCCCCAGCCCCGCCTGTAACGGTTCCCTCACTGCCATGAAACCAGCAATAAGCAGGGTGGACGCTATGAATATACCCGGCACCCAGGGGAAACCCGGTATGGGAACCCTCTCGGCGCCCTCGCGCAGGCGGAGCTTCAACAATGCCCCCACCGTAGCGGCGGCCGACAAGCCCAGGGTGAAGCCTATGTAGCCCAGCAACTGGGCCAGGCCGGTGGACCATAGAACGACCAACGCGAGGCCGGTCTGAAGCGCGACCGCGGCGCCCGGTGACTTGGCCCCTGCCTTGAAGAACGCCGGAAACAAGCCGTCGTCTGCCATCTTCGCGTAGACCCTGGGACCAGCCATGATCATCGAAGAAATCGAAGTAAAGAGGGCAAGTACGACGATGGCCGACACCGCGCGTTTGAGAGGCGCGCCGCCGAGCGCTTCGGCAGCGACCGCGCCGATCTCGGCCCTGCCGGCCAACATCTCGATGGGTGCCGAGTAAACAAAAATGGCGTTGAGCCCCAGGTACACCACGGTAACGGCCCCCGTGGCGAGGATAAGCGAACGCTGAATCGTCTTCTCCGGGTCTGATACTTCCTCGGCCATGTACACAGCTGCGTTCCATCCCGAGTAGGCGAAAGATACCCACACAAGGGTAACAGCGAAGGCTCCGAGCTCAAAGGCAGGAGCCGGCGCCAGCGACGGCGGAAGATCAGGCAGCGCGAACGCTCCGTATACCAGGAAGCCGCCGATCACTATCATCTTCAGACCAACCGCGATGTTCTGCAGCAGGACTCCATCTCGCACGCGCAGGCCGTGCATCAACCCAGCTGCCAGTATCGCGATAGTGCCGATCCATTCGGGGCGCACCGTGACACCGAAGGAGTAAGCCACGTAGGCCTGCAGGCCCAGCGCCGCCGCAGCAATAGGCGCCGTGAAGCCGGCGAGCAATGAAACCCAGCCGGCCATGAAACCCGCGGCAGGGTGCACCGCCCTCGAAAGGAAAAGATATTCGCCACCGGACTCGGGCATCCGGCGCACGAGCGCACCGTAAGAAAGCGCGCCGAACATGGCCAGCACTCCGCCCACTACCCAGGCCACCAGCACGATAGTGGGATCACCGAGATCGGCCAACGCGAAACCCGAAGTAGTGAACACGCCGGCCCCTATCATGTTGCCCATGACCACGGCCGCGGCACTGGTCATGCCAAGTCTTTTAACTGGGGAATGAGACATCTCTGTTCGGCTGAAGGGGTTCCAGAAAAGCCGGCAAGCGGGCCAGATCAACCAGAACCCATACCGGCACCCACAGTGTAGCACTTCAGCTTAATGCAGTTGGTACATATCGCGAGGAGCTATTCAATATAACCCAGCGCGCGGAGCTTTTCTTCCCTGGCCGGGTCAAGAAAATTTTCGTCGGGCGCCACCTCTACCCTGCCGCTGAGCAGTTCGCTGCGAACGATGGCCGCCTCGTGGAGGTGGCCGTCCACCAGGCGCCTAAGCTCAACGGCCCGGGCAGTGCCGGAAATTGAGGCATCGGAAACAAGCAGGTCGTTGGTCTCACCCGGATCGTCGTGGAGATCGAAGTACTCGTAGCTGAAATCGTCGCCGTTGCGATAACGGTGGAGTTTATCGCCCGCTATGCGCACCGACAACGCCGGCTTGTCAAAAAGGCCACGCTTCATGTCAGAGTAAAGAATCTGCGAAGTCCAGCCCTCGCTGAACAGGGACCGATCGCGCAGGTCACCAGTTCGCTCGCCGTCCAGCAATTTGACCAGGCTCAGCCCGCGCGCCTGTCCGCTACCACCCACACCGGCGATCTCCAGTATGGTGGGCATGATATCAATGTGGCTTACCGGCTCTGCAATTCGGTACCCGCGCCGCACACCGGGTCCGTAGAACATGAGCGGCACCCTCTGTACCTCGTCGTGCATGTGGGCACCGTGGCCCAGGTAGCCATGCTCACCGAATTCCTCGCCGTGATCGGAAGTGAGTATGAAGACCGTGTTGTCCAGCAGCTTCAGTTCTTCCATGGTCGCGAAAAAAGACTTCAGCTCGTCGTCGGTGTAACGGATCTCCCTATCGTAAAGAGTCGGACTGCGCATGTGGGCCATCGGGCCGCCTTCCCACTCCGGGGCAACAACGCCGTCATCAACAAACAACTGCTGGTAGGCCTCAGGGGGTGCGTAGGGGTCGTGCACTTGGAAAGTGTGCATGAACAAGAAGAATTTTTTGCCAGCGTTCCTGCGGAGCCAATGCTTTGCCTTGGCGAAGGTGACGTCTACCTGCCCCTCGGGTGCCATGATGTTGGCACTCTTGTTCTCTGCGTACTCGTTGAACCCACGGCCGAAACCATGGCGTATGCCCAGCCAGCCGTCCTCGGTCACTGCACCGGTCTCGAAACCCGCCACACGAAGTAGCTCCGACACCGTAGCGAGCGATGGGGCGAGGGGTTCCAGTCCCGTGGTAAGCCCGTGGCTCGACGGGTACAGCGAAGTAAAAATCGACATGTGCGAAGGCGTGGTCGTTGTGGCAGCCGCCACCAGGTGCTCGAACACGGTTCCCCTCTTGCCGAAGGTCTTGTCGATGAACGGCGAAGTGTTTCGCTCGTAATCATAGGCGCCCAGGTGATCAGCGCGGAGGGTGTCGATGGAAAGCAGGATGATGTTGGGCTCGTCGGCTCCGCGACCGACCATGGTGTACACCGTCGGGTTGGACCAGACCGGTAGCGAAAACGCCTCGTCATCCTCGGCCAGCAGCCCAGTGGTAAAATTAAATGAAATTTCTTTGCCGACCATGTCGGCGAGATTGAGTTGCTGGTCCTTCCAGCCCCTGTCGCCCGCAATTGAGGGATCGATCTTCCGACTAAAAATACTCGAGCAAAGTTCTCCTTCGCAGGCCTCCAGGTCGAACAGCACCGAGCCCTGTTGCCAGGCGGGCTCAAGCAGGCCGACGCCAAACTCCAGCACCGATCCTTCTGCGATGACTACCGCCGGCGTACGGTATTCCGTGTCGCGGCCGGCGGCCAGGCCGTAGCCCTCAATGTTTATCCTCACCCTGCTGCCGGCCAACCCGGCTGGCAGCTGCCAGGACAGCTTTACAAACGGGTCGCTGCCGCCAAACGTCAACGGCGACTTCACCAGGCGCGCGAGTTCGTGCCAGGATTTGTCGTAGTAGACCTGCGAAACCAGCACTACGCGTTCGCTGTCGACCAGCTCCACCGGCAGGCCGGCCAGCAACTCGAGCACGCCGCCTTCGGGCACCAGTATGCCGCGCTGGGCCTTGACCAGCTCCCTGGGCGCGGTGTGCAGAACGTAGCGCGTCTCGTCCTGGATTTCGGCCAGCGTCCAATCGGCCGTGCGCAGGGAATCGAGGCTGCGACCAGCGCGATGCGCGGGGTCGACGAATCTCGTGCGAGGCTCAAAGACGCTGCCCCCGTCGGGCTGGCAAGCGGCCACCAACGCGAGCAGGGCCAGCGGCAACAACACGCCGCCGCCAGCCTTGAGCCACCCCCACTGTTGCCGCTTATCGACAGAAAGCATCCTTCACAGATAACGCGGTATATTATCGATGTCTATCAAGCTCGGCCCCGCGTCTCGGTATGGCGAGTAGTACCAGCTCCTTATCTGGGCCATACTTAGCTCCCCAACGAGAAAGCCTGCACAGACACCGCCGGGAAGCCGCCCCGTCGGCGCAGCAACTTCGATTGATGAGCCACGAGAATTCACAGCTGAACGCGGCCCTGCTGGCGATAATGCTGACGGTGTCGGCCTGCAGCTCGCCGGACAACCTGCGCACTTACAGGGTAGGTACCGCCACGGGCAGTGAACTCACCGGCAGAGAATCCAGGCCTGTACTGGACCAGAAAGAGCTCGCCGCGATCACTCTCGACGTTGAGGCCGGTTGCCGACTTCGCGTTCCCCTGGCTAACCGGGGCAAGGCGGCAACGATAACCTTCAGCGTATTCGGACTGTACCCGGGTGACAAAGAGACCCGGCTGGCTGAACTTGAAACCGGCCCCACCTGGGGCTGGCGCGAGCTGGAGTTCACGTTGCCCCGCCCAGCACCGGAGAAACTCAGCCTGCGCTTGAGCGGCGACGACGTTTCCCAGGCGCTGTGGGGCCAACCCCTGGCTACCTGTCCGGCACCGACCGACACCCTGTTCAGCGCGACCACCCCGGCGACCAACGTCATAGTGGTATCGCTCGACACGCTCAGGGCCGACCGCTTGAGGGTATACGGCAACCGTCGTAACCTTACCCCCAACCTTGACCGCCTGGCCGGGCAGGGAGCGCTGTTCGAGCAGGCCTGGGCACCGTTTCCCAACACGCTGGCGGCCCACGCGAGCCTTTTTACCGGCCTGACTCCCGGCCAGCACGGCTTGCTGCCCGGCGTAGACGCGCGCATTCCGCGAGACACGCGCACCCTGGCCGGGGCCTTCACCGAGCAGGGCTACCACACGGTGGCCTTTACCGAAAACGCATTCGTCAGCAGCGCCTACGGTTTTGACCTCGGCTTTGACCGCTATGACAACGGCCCCGAGGTAAGCGAGAATGAGCTCTTTCCGGGCACCGGCTCGGTGACCTTCGGCAAGGCCGCCGCCTGGTTGAAGCAACGGCCCCCCGGCCCGTTTTTCATGTTCGTGCACACCTACGAGGTGCACGCGCCTTACACCCCTGCCCGCGACGAGCTCACTCAGCTGCTGATGTATCGTCTGTCGCCAAGCTACGAGGGCGGGTTCGAGTTTACCTACCACCCCTGGTCTGAAATAGGCCACAATTCGGGCCAGATTATACTGTCGCCCGTCGATCTGGTCAGAATAGAATCCCTGTACGACGCAGAAACCTGGACCGTTGACAGACAGCTGGGCGGCTTACTGGACACGCTCAACGACCTGGGCCTCGCCGACTCGACCCTTCTGGTGGTCACCTCCGACCACGGCGACGAGTTCAACGAGCACGGCTACATGGGCCACGGTGAGACCCTGCACACCCAGGCCCTGCAGGTACCGCTGATCTTCAGGCTGCCCGGGAGCGTGCCGGCTGGCCTGCGCGTATCAACGCCGGTGGGCCTGGCCGACGTGGGGCCGACAGTGGCATCACTGGTGGGCATGCCACCACCCTTCGCCAACGCACCGGCCCGCGATCTCACGCCTTTCCTTGCGAATCCTCTCGACCCGGCTGCTGCCGCCCAACCGGTTTTCAGCGAGCTGAGCAGCAGTATGGGCGCCTGCCCTGCTTCGGATTCTGCCGATTTCGACATCTGGGAAATGGCCAACATGGACTGCAGCTACGACGGCGTGGCCCTGCGCGACGAACGCTACACCTACATAGAGTCGGCGGCCGCCGGCGCGAGGCAGCTCTTTGACCGCAGGGCAGACCCCGGCGAGCTTCGCGATATAGCCGCATCGCAAGCCGATCTCGTGGCCGCCTACCACGACGAAGTAAACGCCTATCTAAAACGCAACGAGGAGCACGAAACGCGTACCGCGCCCACTGAAATCGACCCTATCACCCACGAAAAACTCCGCGCTCTCGGGTATATTCATTAGCCAGCAGGCGATAGGGTAGAATCAAGATCACCATGACCAGCCGTCCATACCGCATGGCCATACTGAGCTTCGCCCTCGGTCTCCTGTACTTCGGATCCTTCGTAGACTACGGCATCAACTTTGCGGACGAGGGCGCACTGGTGTCGCAGATGTCGAGGTTTGCCGCCGGCGACCGTCTCTACCAGGATTTCCACATAGGCTACACGCCCGGCGTTTATCTGCTGCACGGCGCGATCATGAAAGCGTCGGGACACTCCCTGCTGGCCGGGCGCTGGGTGCTGGCCACCACGCTGGCCGTCAGCATGGCGCTGCTTTACCTGCTGGGCTGGCATTTCACCCGGCGACGTTGGCTGTCGCTGGCCGCGCCCCTGCTCTACCTCGCCTCGGTGCCCATCTACCAGGGCCAGTTTGCCTCCTCTAACATCCCCTACCCGGTGTGGTACAACGTGCCGCTGTGGCTGGGGGGTATGCTCGCCCTGCTCAAGTTCGGCGAGGGCAAGGGCCTGCGCTGGCTGCTGCTGACGGGCGTGCTGGCGGGTATCAACTTTGCCTTCAAGCCCAACGTGGGCCTGTTTCAGCTGGCGGCCGCGTCGCTCGTGACGCTGGCCGTATTGCCCATGCAGGGTGGGCCCGACGCTGGTCGTTGGAAATCCAAGCTCAACCGCTTGCTCTGGTGGGGCTGGTGGCTAGCCATACTGCTGGGGCTGGCGGTGGTGTTCGGCGGCAGGGCCGGGTTGCGCGAGTTCTGGATACTACTCGCACCGGCTTCCGTGGCCTCGCTGCTGGTAGCCTGGAGGGCCGCCTTACTACCCTCGCCCCAGGGAAAAATGCCGTCGCTCCTGATGTGCGCGGCCACCCTCGCGCTGTCTTTCCTGGCCGTCAACGCGCCGTGGATGATTTACTACTACCGCGTGCTGGGCCCCCAACGTTTTCTCGAACGGGCCTTGTTCTTCGGGGCTGACTTCGAAAAGTTCTACTTCATCTCGCATCCCCCGGTACTTCTGGGTGCCCTGGCAGGCCTGGGCATGGTGATACTCGCGCGCGCGTTGCCACGCCGGGTTGCACGCCTGGGCATGCCTACCGACATGTTCCTGCTGCTGGCCGCCGCGCTTGCAAGTGTTGCCGGTGGCCTGTTGCTGGCCGGCCGACCAATGCCCGAGGGTTTCTACAACGCGGTCACGTCGGTAGTAGAGCCAGCGGCCTTCGCGGCCGTTATCCTCGCCCACTGGTTGGGGTTGTGGGTGTGGGCCCGCAGCATAGGCACCGACGACGACTGTCGGACGCCGTCCCTCAACGCCACCGTACTTGTCACCGGCGCCGTCTTTCTCTACATGCAGATCTACCCGAGGACCGACTTCATGCACTGGGTGACATCAGCCCCGGTATCTATACTGCTGGGGGTGGTACTGCTGGCAGGCCTGGCCAGGCGCTGGGAGCAAGCCCGCGGCAGCCGACTGCCCACAGCGACCGTAACCGCGCTGATTTTTGCGCCGCTGTTTGCGATCGGGGCTATAAGGGCCGGCCACTCGCTGGGCGCGATCGTTGACCTGGACGGCGGCTTTCCATCACGACCCCAGACCGTCAGCCTCGCTTCCGAGCGGGCACCGGTACGCAACCGCGTGGGCGTAGCCGCCACTTACGGTGACCTGTCGGCGCTGGTAAAGTTCGTCAGGACCAATACCGCCGAAGACGAACGTATCTTTACCTTTCCGTCACTCGACGTAGTCTCGTTCCTGGCCGGTCGCCCGAATACAACCCGCCACGGATATTTTTTCCCCGGCTGGCCCGGCCGCGAGGTAGAGGCCGAGGTCATCTCCGACCTCGACGCGGCGCCACCGAGATTCGTCGTCGTCTACCACTGGCACCCATTGTTCTTCTCGCAGGCGGCCCTCTACTACTTCCAATTGCAGCACTACATCGAAAGCAACTACCGTCCTTACGCCCGCTTCGGCCGCTACGTTGTGCTTACCCACAAGACCCTGGGGCCAGCGGGAGATGGCCCCGACCTGCCGCGCAGCAGCATAGAAGCCGCCCTGCCCTACGAGCTCGACCAGGAACTCAAGGGCCGCCTGACCGACCCCGACGCCGCGGTGCGACTGGAGGCGGTGAAACAGCTTGAGGGTTTTCACCTGGTCAGCGACTACCCGCCGCTGAGCAAGCTGCTCGGTGACCCCGACCAGGCCGTGAGAAACCAGGTGGTGTGGGCCTACAGATACGCCCGCGATAAAACGGTCGCGCGTAATCTTGTCGCCGCAGTTGCCGGGGGTTTGTTGTCGCCCCGGGAGAACATTCTCG
>CAUZFM010000068.1:0-14248 GCA_963579235.1 uncultured Binatia bacterium (SeqCode) | reverse complement strand
GTAGCGTATGTCTCCGGAGAGCGCAGCTTCGAGCGCCGGCAGGTCAAATTTTTCGTCGTGGCTGAGCGTAACGACGCTGGCCGTTGTCGGCAGATCCTCTCGCTCGAAAACTTCCTGCGGCCACTCGCACAGCAGCGCCTTAGCCTGTTGAAAACGATCGCGTCGGGCAAAGGCGGCGCGCGGGTCTATGACCGTCACCGCAAAGCCGGTGGCCGAGGCCATGCGGCACAGGTGGGCCGCGGTGTCGGTCGCTCCCACGATGTACAACTGCTCGTCGGGCTCCAGCTGTTCGAAAAATACCTCGTCAGAGTCTCGCAATTGCCCTGCCGTGAGCGCTCCCAGGCTGTCTTGCATAACACCCGTCCTGTTGTCGTCGTGGTCGATACACAGCCTTCCCGATCCCGGCGGCAAGGCTGTCACCAGCGAGCAGCCGCGACCGGCGGCGAGCTCTGCCAGCGCCAGGTCCAGGGCCGGGTCGTCCTCGGGCAATACTTCAACCAGCACGCGTATGCTGCCGCAGGATGCCGCCTCCCCTGTCACAGATTCAATCTCACTGGCGAGCTCGTAATCAAACAGGGTGGGCTGGGAATCGTCGGCCAGCATGGCAAGTGCCACGCGGGCGAGATCCGACTCAACGCAGCCGCCGCTCACCGAGCCTTGCACACTACCGTCGTCGGCCACGAGCATGCGCGCGCCGCGGCGCCGGGGCGCCGATCCCTCCACGGCTACCAACGTGGCCATTGCCACGCGCCGACCCTGATCGCGGCGGCGTCTGAGTGTGTCGGCCAGCTCGCGCAAGCGTCGTATTCCTCTCGCCCGAACCGCCCCTTCAGGCAGCGTCGAGTACCTCGGCGGCCACCAGCTCTTCGAGGTAGCGCGTGTCCCACCAGGCCAGCTGCATCTGCTTGGCGCGGCGGAAGAACAACTGGATATCGTACTCTATGGTGAAGCCCATGCCCCCGTGTACCTGCACCATCATGGCAGTGGCGTCGCGGTAGGTGTTGCATGCAAAGAGCTTGGCCATGGGCGCGAGCCTGGCGGTCGACATGTCCTGGTCGCGGGTCCACGCGGCCTCGTAAGCCAGCGTGTGACCGCCTGAGATCAGCGTCGTTGCGTCGGCCATGTAGTGCGACAGCGCCTGGAAAGCGCCCAGGGGTTTGCCGAACTGCTCGCGATCGAGCGAGTACTGCACGGTGATCTCCAGCCCGCGCTCGGCCCCACCCATGGCCTGGGCCGCCTGCAACACGATGCCGTCGAGCATAGCTGTATTCCACGCAGCCCAGCCCGAACCAGCGGCGCCAACGCGCGAAGAAACGTCGACCTGCACGCCATCAAAGGTCAGCAGGTACTGGCAGTCCGACGCCATCGACAGCTGCTGCTCCATCTGGATGCCCTCGGCGCGAGCGTCGACAATAAATATGTCTACATCCTCGTCGCCGTCGCCGCTGCGGGCCAGCACCAGCAGAGCGTCGGCCTCACGCGCGAAGTGCACGTGGAGTTTTTCGCCCTCGAGCACGAAGCCGCCACCGTCCGGACGAGCGCGCATCTGCACGCCGCGCGGGCCGCAGCCATTGCCCGGCTCCAACCACGCGGGTACCACGATCTTTTCGCCCGAAGCGATGCCCGGCAGCCACTCGTCCTTCTGCTCCTGCGTGCCCGTGGCGGCCAACACGCCGCCAGCCATCACGCAGCTGTCAAAGTGAGGCGAGGCGGCCAGCGCACGCCCGAACTCCTCGTACACCACCACCGCGTCCATCAATCCCATGCCGGCACCCCAGGGCTCGGGTAGGGTGAGGCCGGTGACACCCAACTCGGCCAGCTTGCCCCAAAACTCTTCGGTGTAGCCCTTGGCGTCGTCCTCGAGGGCTCGCACGACTTCGATCGTGGAGTGCTCGGCGCAGAGCGAGCGCAGGGTGTCGCGCAGCATTTGTTGTTCTTCGCTGAAATCCAGGTCCATCTATTCTTCCTCTTCTCTAGTCCAACTCGCAGCCGTCAAGCCGCCTATCCAGCAGTCCTCAAGCAACAGCCCCGTCGGCAAACAGCGCCTCCAGCTCGTCCTCGCCCAGGCCGGCAGCGGCCAGCAGCTCGTGCGTGTGGGTCGCCCCGGGGTCAGGCAGCTGTACGCAGCCATCGGCCCGTTCCTGACCGGCCAGGAGCGGGGTTACCTGTCGTAAGCGCCCCTCGGCAGGATGTTCGGCTGTACCGAAAACCCCGCGCGCCGCGAACTGCTCGTCGACAATGAGCTCATCAATTGAGTACACCGGCGTAACGCAGGTGTCGGCGTCGAGCAGCAGGTCGAGCCAGTGTTGACGATCCTCGCCGGCAAACACGCGCGCGAGCTCTGCGCGTAACTCATCCTGGGCGTCGTCGTCGTACTGGCGCTCCACCAGCTTGTCGAGCCCGAGTGCACGGCAAAGGTTGGCCCAGAAGGCAGCCTCGATGGCACCCACCGCAAGCCAAGCGCCGTCGCGGGCCTGGTAGCAGTCGTAGCAGGCGTAGCGACCGGTTAGCACGTTACTGCCCGGGCCCGGTTCGGCTCCAGTAGCCAGGTGCTCGTCTACGTGCAGGGCCATGAGCGCCAGCACGCCGTCTGCCACCGACACGTCCAGGTACTCGCCCTGCCCCGTGCGTGCTCGCCGCAGCAGCGCTGCCAGTATGGCCACCGCCGCCTGCATGCCACCGGCAGCGCTATCGGCCACCGTGGCTCCGGGCGTCGGCGGTCCTCCGTCGGCCCGCCGGGTGGAGCAGTGCAGAAATCCACCCACGGCAAGATAGTTAAGATCGTGGCCTGCGCGTTGCGAGGCCGGACCCTGTTGGCCGTAGCCGCTCGTTGAGCAGTAGACCAGGCTGGGGTTGCCGGCCGACAGGTCTGCGTAACCAATGCCAAGGCGATCAACGACGCCGGGACGAAAACTCTCGATCACGACGTCAGCCTTACAAGCGAGCGCCGCGAAGGCGTCGCGACCGCTGGGGTCCTTAAAGTCGAACAACGCGCGGCGGTAGCCGCGGCCGGCCGAGTAGCTGTGAAACGGCGGGCGGATCTGCACGCCCTCGTGGCGCGGCACGGGGCCGATCTTGACTACCTCGGCTCCGTAGTCGGCCAGTATGCGACTGCACCTGGCCGCCGGCCCCACGCTCGACAGGTCGAGCACGGTGGTGCCCTCGAGCATGGACACAGCAGGAGTTGATGCGTTGTCTGTCATAGCTGGCAATCGCGTTGGCTCAGAAGTTACGCGGCAGCCCCAGCTTGCGACGCGCGATGATGTTCTTCTGAATCTCCGAGGCACCGCCGCCTATGGTCTCGACCACGGTGCAACGATAGGTGCCCTCGAAGCGGGAACGCAGCGGCGCGCTGTCAGTGCCCTCCTTGAGCTGGGCCTCGCCGCCTATTACGTCGAGGGCCGTGTTTGCCACGCGCTGCGACAGGGTGGTGCCGTAGAGCTTGTATTCCGAGGCCTCGCAGGTGGGCGGCTTGCCGCCCTTCAACGAGGCGGCCACGAATTTGTAGCCCAGGCAGCGGGCCACTTCGGTCTCGGTCACCGTGTTGGCGATGGTGCTGCGTACGACCGGGTCGTCGCGCAGCGCCCGCCCGTCGCGCTGAGTGTTCCGCACCCAGTTGCAGAGCAGGCGGGTGCGTTCCTCTATGGGCGAGAAGGTAAACATCGTGAAGCGCTCCAGGTCGAGCGCCTCGCTTATGTACTGAAAGCCCTTGCCCGGCTCGCCGACCATGTAGTCGTTGTGCACGCGCACGTTGTCGAAGAACACCTCGTTGGTGGTGTCCTTGCCTATGGTGGGCGTACTCAGGATCTGCATGCCCTCGCTGCGCATGGGGGCGAGAAACAGGCTGATGCCGTTGTGCTTGGAAGCGTCGGGGTCGGTGCGCGCGCCGAACCAGTACCAGTCAGCAAAGTGGGCCGAGGTGGTCCAGATTTTCTGGCCGTTCATCACCCACCAGTCGCCGTCGCGCTCAGCCTTCAGCTGCATGTTGGCCGCGTCGCTGCCGGCCTGGGGCTCGCTGTAGCCAACGGCAAACTCGACCTCGGCGCCAAGAATCTTCGGCAGGAACTCCCTCTTGAGCTTATCGCTGCCGTGGCGGATGAGCGTCTTGCCGATGATGCCCACGCCCTTGCCTATCTGCGGGGCGCCCACGCGCGCGAGCGCCTCGTTGAGTATGTACTCGTAGACGCCCTCCATCTCCTGGCCGCCGTACTCCCGGGGCCAGGTCATGCCCAACCAACCCTGGGCGGCGAGCTTTTTCATGAACGCGCGGCGCTCGGGCGTATCGGCCAACTGGGTGAAGTTCTCGCGGGTGGGATCCATGACCTCGGGGTCGTGGTTGTCGGCCAGCCACTGCTCAATTTCCTGCTGAAAAGCCTGCTCGGCCTGGGAAAACTCGAAATTCAAGGCTACCTCCGCTGCCCGGCCGCTGCCCGGCGAAACGGGCGCGATGGCTCACGGGCAAGCAAAGAGAAGTAGCACGCCACCCCCCTCAAGTGAAACGTGTTCTACCCCGGCGGGAAGGGGGATACTCTCCTTTGGCCTCAAAGGAACGTAGCGAGCTTCTTGACTGGTGTGGGGAGGCAGGACAGTCAGGAGGATGGCCAACGCACTACAGTTCAACCCGGAAGCACGGATGCTCATTGACGGCGAGTTGGTCGAGGCCGCCTCGGGGCGTAGCTACGACAACATCAACCCGGCCACCGAAGAGGTCCTGGGACAGGCTGCCGACGGCGACGGCGAGGACGCTGAACGCGCCGTCGCGGCCGCGCGCCGGGCCTTCGACGACGGGCAGTGGGCCACCGACAGGCAACTGCGCAAACGCTGCCTCGAGCAGCTGCGCGACGCCATGGAGGCCGACAAGGAGGCGCTGCGCTGGCAGACCGTGGCCGAGGCGGGCAGCCCCCTGCAGCTCACCTGGGCCGCCCAGGGCGACACCGTGATAGAAGACGCGCGCTGGCCAACGGCCCGCATCGACGACTTCGAGTGGGAGCGCGATCTGGGCGTACACGATTTCATGGGCATGAAGAGCCGGCGCGTGGTCGTACGCGAGCCGGTGGGCGTGGTAGCCGCCATCACGCCGTGGAACTACCCCCTGCAGGTCAACCTCGCCAAGGTGCTGCCGGCGCTCGCGACAGGCAACACGGTAGTGCTAAAGCCCGCGCCCGACACCCCGTGGAACGCCACATGGCTGGGGCGCCTGGCGGCCGAGCACACCGACATGCCGCCGGGCGTATTCAACGTGGTAACCGCGAGCGATCCAGCCGAGGTGGGCGAGTTTCTCACAGCCGACCCGCGCGTGGACTTGGTAAGCTTCACCGGCTCCACGGCCGTGGGCCGCCACATCATGGCCCGCTCGGCGAATACGGTAAAGAAAGTATTCCTCGAACTGGGCGGCAAATCGGCGCACATCGTTCTGGACGACGCCGACCTCGAGGCCACCATACCCTTTGCCGCGTTCAGCTTCGTGCACGCCGGCCAGGGCTGCGCGATGACCATGCGCTGGCTCATTCCCCGCGACCGATACCAGCAGGCCGTGGAGCTGGCCCAGGCGGCCACCGAGAGCCTGGCCTGGGGCGACCCCACCGACAGCTCCATGCTCATGGGCCCGCTCATCAACGCTCGCCAGCGCGAACGCGTGCTGGGCTACATCGAAAAGGGCAAGGCCGAGGGCGCGCGCCTGGTCACGGGCGGGGGACGCGGACCACACGAAAAGGGATACTACGTGGAGCCGACTCTTTTTGCCGACGTCGACAACTCCATGACCATAGCCCGTGAAGAAATATTCGGGCCGGTACTCACCCTGCTGCCCTTTGACGACGACGACGACGCCGTGCGAATAGCCAACGACTCTGACTACGGGCTGTCGGGTGGCGTAAGCTCGGCATCGCTCGAGCGCGCCGAGAGCGTGGCCCGTCGTCTTCGTACCGGCACCGTGGGCATCAACGGGGGCATGTGGTACGCGCCCGACTCGCCCTTCGGTGGTTACCGGCAAAGCGGGCTCGGCCGCGAAATGGGCCTTGAAGGTTTCTCGGAGTACCTGGAAACCAAGACGCTGGGATTCCCCGCTTGAGCGAAGCAGGCAGTCACGTCGCCCCGCGCTCACTTGCCGGCAAAACCGCCCTGGTCACCGGTGCCTCGCGCGGGCTGGGCCTGGCCATTACCGAAGCGCTGGTCGAACGTGGCGTGCGCGTGGCCATGCTCGCCCGTGCTGGCGACAGCGACGCCAGCGAAGCCACCAACAAAACCGGCAAGCTCGCGGAAGAAGCCGCGCGCCTGGGCCAGCAGGCCAGCGCGATACCGGCCGACGTGGCCGACCCCGACTCGGTTCGAAGCGCGTTCGCCGAAGCCGCCAATCTGTTTGACGGCAGCCTGGACATACTGGTCATCAACGCCGGCGTGGCCGAACTCGCGCGCGTGGAAGACCTGGCCGACCACGAACTTACAGCTCAACTCGACACCAACCTGCTGGGCGCTATGTACTGCAGCCGCGAAGCCGTGCCCCTGCTGCGCGCAGCCGGAGGCGGTGACGTTGTTATGATCTCTTCGACCACCGTGAACGACCCCTACCCGTGGATGTCGGTATACGCGGCCACCAAGGCGGCGCTTGAAAACTACGCCGTCTCGCTCAGGCGCGAACTGGCCGAGCAGGGCACACGGGTAACGGTGCTGCGCTGCGGACCGGCCTGGACCAACTTCAATGCCAACTGGGATCCCGAACGCGCCCAGGTGGCCTACCAGGAGTGGGAAGCCGGCGGCTACCCGGGCTGGGCAGGCGCCATGGACCCGTCGGTGGTGGGCCTGGCAGTCGCCCGCGCGCTCGAGCTGCCCGAGCAGGCCTGCGCCGAGCTGCTGGAGATCGATCCGACGGCCGCCGCCCCCACCGAACCCGACAGCAGGACCTAAAAACTGCGCGGCAGGCCCAGTGCCCGCGTGGCTATTATATTTTTCTGTATCTCCGAGGTGCCGCCGCCTATGGTGTCGACCACCGTGTAGCGATAGCTGCGCTCGAAGCGTCCGTCCTGGGGTGTGTGGCGCTGACCCACGCGTAGTTGACCGGCGACGCCCGCGAGATCGAGCGCGGTGTCGGCCACGCGCTGCCCCGCTTCGTTCATGAACAGCTTGTACTGCGACGACTCGACGGTGGGCACGGTGTCGCCAAGGGCCGCGGCCAGCACACGCTTCTGTAACGCGCGCGCCACCTGCAGTTCGGTCGCCACGAGCGCCAGCTGCCTGCGCGCCCTGGGGTCTTCAGTGAGCGGGCGGCCGTCGCGCGTGGCCTCACGGGCCCAGTCAAACAAGGCAGCCGCCTTGGTCTCAAGCGGACCCATGGGCATCATGGCAAAACGTTCCAGGTCCAACGCCTCGCAGATATAGGTCCAGCCTCGATTGATTTCGCCCACTACGCAGGCGTCTTCCACGCGCACCTTGTCGAAAAACACCTGGTTGGTGCGCTCGTCGCCCATGGTCATTATAGGCGTCACCACCAGGCCCGGGCTGTCCATGGGAATGAGGAACAGCGTTATGCCGCGATGCCTGGGCGCGTCGGGGTCGGTACGCGCGCCCAGCCAGTACCAGTCGGCAAAGTGGGCCGAGGTGGTCCACATCTTGGTGCCGTTGAGCAACCAGTGGTCACCGTCGCGTTCGGCGCGCAGCTGCATGTTGGCCGCGTCGCTGCCGGCCTCAGGCTCGCTGTAGCCCACGGCGAACTCGATCTCGCCGCGGATGATGCGCGGCAGGAAACGCTCTTTCAGCTCTGCACTACCGTTGCGGATGATGGTCTTGCCTACCATGCCCACGCCCTTGCCCGGCTGCGGCAGGCCGCGCCGCGCCAGCGCCTCGGTGAGCATAAAATCGTAGATGCCCGACAGCGCTGTGCCGCCGCACTCGACCGGCCACGACATGCCCAGCCAGCCACGCTCGGCCAGCGCGGCAATGAACTCGCGCTTGGCCGCGCTGTCGACCGTCTGCGAAAGCTGCTCCGGGTGACGGTCACTCACCGCCGCGCGGCGCACGGGATCGGACAGGTACTCGTCAAGGAACTGCTCGACCTCGGCCGCGAAGGCCAGTTCTTTTTCACCGTGCGCAAAGTTCATGGCGTTTAAGAATGTTCAGTCGCGGGCCGTCAGTCGCGGGCCGGGAACACGTCGCCCTGACTACCGTCGACATCGGCCCAGCCTTCGCCCACCGGCACCAGGAAACGGATGTGCAACACCCTCGAGGCAAACTTCCACGCGCCGTTCTCGCGTACGTAGCTGTCGTCGTACCAACCCGAGCCTATCATGCTCTGGTCACCCATGGTCGCCCTGAGATCGAGGTAGCAGTGGCCGGTGGCCTGATCGCCGTCGAGATCGACCACGTGGTTGTGCACGTAGGGGTAAAGACCGATACCGGTCAGCATGTCACCGTAGTCGCGCTTGAGATTCTCGCGGCCGACTATGGGCCGACCGTCGCCGATGTCCATGCTGCCCTGCTCGGCAAACAGCTCGACAATACTTTCGCCGTCGCCGTTCCACACGCAGTGCGCGTAGCGGCAGGGCAGGTCGCGTATGGCCTCAAGGTCGGCCAGCCGGGCCACCGTGGCTTCAAGATTTATGTTGTTGCTCATTGATCGTCGCTCCCTGTTTCGTTCCCGGCCAGCGGCTGAACCGCGCCGTCGCGCTCCAGCTCGGCTATATCAGCCGTGCTCAAGCCCAGTAATTCGCCCAACACGTAGCGGTTGTCTTCACCTACCGCCGCCCCGGCCACACCGCTGGCCGCGGGCGTGGCGCCCAGGCCCAGCGGCAACGCACAGGCCGTCACCGTGCCGAGAGTAAGGTGTTCCACCAGCTCAAAGAAGCCGCGCCCGCGCAACTGGGGATCGCGCTTGTACTGGTCGTCGACGTTCTGCACGGGGGCGGCGGCGACACCGGCGGCCTGCAACTGCTCGCTGGCCTCGAGCGGGCTACGTTCTGCCGTCCAGTCGCGGATGCCCTCGTTGATTTCGTTGGTGCGCTCCAAGCGGCCGTCGGCGTGGACGAGCCCGGCGTCGGCCAGCCAGGCCGAGCGTCCAAGCACACGGCAAAGCCCGGCCCACTGGCCGTCGTCCTGCACCGACAGCGCGAGCCAGCGATCTTCACCCGAGCAGCGGTACACGCCCTCGGGGCAGGCAGGCGCCCCCTGCTCCGGAGTTGCCCCCGCAGACAACCCGGCCAGCGCGTCCACCAGTAACTCTCCGGCCAACCCGGCCGTGCACTCGAACTGCGACAGGTCCACGTACTGTCCCCGTCCTGTCTGCCGCCGGTGCTCCAGCGCCGACATGACGGCGAACAACCCATGCAGCGCCGTCATGGGATCGGGGAAGGCGTACTGGTCCATGGTGCACTCGCGCCCTTCAAAGCCCGACGCAGCCGCCATGCCCGATAGCGCCATGATATTGGGCCCCCAGCTGACGTAGCCCGCCGCCGGGCCGGTGGCTCCGTAGCCGCTGGTGCTGAGCATGACCAGGCGCGGGTTGGCGACAGACAGTTGCTGCCAGCCAAGACCCAGGCGGTCCATGACGCCCGCGGCGTGGTTCTCTACGACCACGTCGGCGCGCGCTGCCAGCTTGAGGGCAAGCTCAACGCCGCGCGGCCTGCGCAGGTCGAGCGCGACAAAGAGTTTGCCGGCGTTCCAGTCGGTAAACCACGGCGACTCGGTCGGCCGCGGGCGGTGCTCCGGGTCATCGGGCCGGGAGTAGCCGCGCACCACATCCGGAAAGTCTCGCGATTCTACGCGTATGACCTCCGCGCCACAGGAAGCCATTATGCGACCGACCCAGGGACCGGCCATGGCCGAAGTGAACTCGAGCACGCGCAGGCCGGCAAGTGCCCCGGCTGCGTTTTTCACACTTCTGTCCGCGCTCACAGCGCGCCCTCATCAACCAGTTGCTCGAAGCGCTCGGCGTCAAGACCCAGCTCTCCCAGCAGCAGCTCGCGGTTGTGCTCTCCGGGCGCCGGTACGTGACCGCCACCTTGCCAGGGCGTGGCCGAGTGGCGAAAAGGCGCGCCGGGATAGCGCAGGCCGTCTTCGCCTTCTACAAAATACCCGCGCGCGGCCAACTGCTCATCGCCGGCGAGATCGGCCAGCGTGTTGACCGGGCTGAAGGCTATACGCCGTCGCTGCCCCTCGCGGTAGATTTCGTCGACGGTGAAACGCTCGGTGAGCTCGCCTATGAAAATATCCAGCAGTTCGCGATGGGGCAGGCGCGCGGACGACGCCCCCTCGAACATGGGGTCGAGCACTTCCTCGTTACCCGTCGTCTCGTTGATCCAGGTGGCCAGGGCCTTCCAGTGCGCCGGACGATTGACCATCAGGTAAACCAGTCCGTCCTTGCAGCGATAGGCGCCCGAAGGCACCGACGCGAACAGCCCCGGGCCCGAGCGACGCGGCACGATACCGTCGTCAAGGTACTTGCCCACGCCGGTTATGTGAGCGACCGACGCCAGGCACTCGGTGGCAGATATATCGATCAATTGTCCCTGCCCGCTGTTGCGCGCGTGCCACAAAGCGATCATCGAAGAGGCGGCCGCCCAGCTGCCGGCCGCAGTCCAGGCCTGCCGCCCGGCGAGGCGGCCCGGGGGATCGTCGGCGTAACCGGTCACGTGCATCGAACCCGACATCGCTTCGACCGTGAGCGCCGAGGCCTCCCAATGGGCGCGCGGGCCGCTGCGACCGTGCGGCGTAATGGAGCAGGCCACAAGCGCCGGGTTGGCTTGCGACAATTGTCCGTAACCAAGCCCGCGCTCGTCGAGATAACCCGCGGGCGTAGTCTGGATCAAGAGATCGGCGCGGGCTACGAGACCGGCAAAGAGTTCGCGCGCACCCGGGTGTTCAAGGTCGAGGGTAACTGCGCGCTTGCCGGAGTTGTTGCAGCGAAAGAACAGGCCGGGCTTGCCGCCGTCGGGCGCGTGGGGAGGCAACCCGCGCGAGGGATCGCCGCCGGGCGGCTCGACCTTGACGACGTCGGCGCCCATGTCGGCAAACAGCTTGCCGCAGTAGCAACCACTCTCGTCGGCCAGCTCTATTACGCGTGTGCCCGAGAGCAGCCCCTGCGCTGCTTTGCCAGATACACTTTCAGCCGCCGTCGCCACGTCCCAAAACATAGTAAATCGGTGCACTTTTTGCCAAGGGTGCTGATTATCGCCACTTGCAGCTTGGACACCACTGCTCCACCTATGTTAACTGGCCCGACGGAACCATGGTGTTTTTCTCGGAGGGCACGCGCGTCGAGGGCGAGCGACTGGGCGTATTCAGAAAAAGGGCCTTCGCCATAGCCGGCGCGCGGCGGGTGCTGCCCAGGGGATCACTGCTGAAGATAGAGCACAGCGGTAGCATCGGGGTGACCTTCGGCCAGCCCATCAGCCCCGAGGGGCGAACCGTACCCGAACTGTGTGACTACACGCGCTCGGTCATAGGCGACATGCTCGACGCCGACCCACTGGAAACAGGCCCGGTGGGCGCTTATACTGACGCCTCGTATAGCGATGTACACTGACACGATGAACACCGACAAGACAACAGCGCCAACAGCCGGTAGCGACCGCGAGGCAGCGCGGGTGGCGGCCTCCTTGAGCGGACAGGTGGCCTGGCCCACGGTGCTGTTCGCGCTGGCGGTGTTCGCCGCCTACGGGCTCAACTTTGCCGCGGCTGCCAGCGGCGCGCTGGGGCTGCTGCCGGCGACCTGCATCGCGGGGCTGCTGGTATACGCCACCTACACCGTCTTTCACGAGGCCACCCACTCCAACATTTCCGGTGGCGGGCCCCGCCTGCGGTGGCTCAACGAGTTGCTCGGCTACACGGCCGGCCTGGTCATGGCCATACCGTTCAGGATTCACCGCGCCGAGCATTTCGCCCACCACGCGTCTACCAACAACCCCGACCAGGACCCCGACGTTATCTTCTCGCCCGGCGCGCGGATAAACGCGTGGGCGCTTGTTACCGGGTCGCTGCGCGCCATTCCGCTGCAGTACTCGTTCTATCGCCGCAGGGTGTGGCCCACCGCCAACGCGGCCGAGAAGCGCACGGTGGCCGCCGAGACCGTGGCCATAGTGGGCAGCCGCGTGGCGCTTGCGCTGGCCGGCTACCCCGCCGAGGTCCTCATGGTCACGGTACTGGCCAACCTGCTCGGCAACCTGATCGTGACCACCTTTTTCGCCGTGGCCGTGCACCACCCATACTCCGAGCGGGGGCGCTACCTCGACACCTCGACCTTTATAGTCGAGGGCCCGCTCAACACGCCGATGACCCTGCTGTGGCTGTGGCAGAACTACCACTCTATACACCACCTCTTCCCGCGCGTACCCTTCTATCGCTACGGCAGGGTGTTCGACCGTATCCGCGGCACGATGGAAGAACGGGGAGCCCCTATCATCGTGCTCGGCCGGCCGCGCGCAGCGGGCTGACCGCGGACCCGATTACTTACATGTTACCTTCTTCGCCTCGCCGTCGGGACGCGCGCACCACGGACGCTGACGTCACTGCCAATAGTGCGCTACTGGCATATGCAGCCTGCCGATGCTGATTCCAGACATTCCAGGTTCGGGTCATCGCAAAGACCGAAGCACTGTGGAGCACCGGATTTTTCGCAGGATGTCGTCTTGATCGCGGGAACGCACATCATGGAGGTCTTGATGAGCCCGATGTTGCGCTCGGCGAACTGGTCAGCCGCAATCTGAGCAGCTGGGGGCTGGACCTTGCACTTTGTCATGTAACAGAAGTAATCCCTGTCAAGCTCGCCACCAGTCACAGGCAAGAGTGAGGGCGCCTGGCCGTTAATTTCCCTTACCGTTTTCACGGCCGGTACACAGAAGTACTTGGCCTTCCCTTTAACCTTGCACCCGTCGGCGAGGCCGAACTGTGGCGAGTCAAGATCAACGATTGCTTTAAACTTATGCCCGTCTCTCATCTTGTAGCACTGAAGGTGGTTGGCCTCACAACCACAATCCGCGCTGCAACCGTCGCCACTGACGTTGTTGCCATCATCGCAGCACTCACCGGCCTCGAGCACGCCATTACCGCAAACAGGATCGGGACAGGTGCAATCGCCCTGGCAGGGCCCAACAAGGCAAACACCAAGGTCGGCACCGTCGCAGTCCTCGGTACCGTTCTGGACGCCGTCACCGCAATACTCCTCGCACTGGCAGAACTCGTCGCAACCGTCGCCACTGACGTTGTTGCCATCATCGCAGCACTCACCCGTGTCGGGAACGCCGTCGCCGCAGCAAGCCCCGGTGGCCGTATCAAGAATACCGGGGGTGTAGTCGAACTGTACGTAGTCTAAGGCGGTGTCATCCTGAACCCTGACCTGGAGTACGGAGCCGGCAGCTCCGAAACTAGGGATGAGATTGAACAAACTCTGGGTCGAGACCCCTTGGCCCTGGGGGGCCAACAGCGCACTGCAGTCCAGGGTAAGCGTGGCCGTTTTGTCCACGCCAAGGCAGGTGCTAGAGCCACAGAAATCCTCTTCCCAACAGACCCCACCAGAACTCGTCTGGCCCGTTTCCCAGGTTGAACTACAACTGTTGCCGGTCTTACAGTAAGTGCTATCGAAGACAGGGTCGTTGTTGATTATATTCGAAATATCCTCACTCCAGTAAAAAGTGCTACCGGTCCATCCCAGGCTGACGACATCGTTGCAGTTTGTGCCAGGTGCCCGAGTCTCTATGGGAATGGTGATCGTGCAGTCACAGAAGGGCTCCTGGACCTGGAAACTTTCGCAAAAATGCCTGTCTGCATGGTCCTCGTCGTAACATGCAGAGAAAGCGATCGGGTAGGGAGGAACGGTCACGGCCGGGCAATTGTTGGGGCACTCAGCGTTGCTGGTGGAAAACCCGTCGGCCACACCACCAGTGCAAGTACCGCCGCTGCACAGTATCTGCGCACTGGCCGGCTGGACCACGAATAGAAAAACAATGAGAGCCAAGCCAAAGCCCAACGAGATTCCCTTATAAGCCATTATCCTAAGCCTCCTACGATAACCCTGTCATCAGCGGCAAAGGCGTGCCTGCAAATTACTGTCAGCCTTCCGAGTACTGTCCCCGGCCCGCCCCCACGCTGATACGACCGAGGCTACCCCGCCCCGCCCTGCCCGTCACTCCCCCTAGCGGGTATAACGACGAAAAAAACCTAAAAAGGTCCCCAACTGCGCCTGATTGCTGAATAAACGGTTCATGCGCCCGTCATATAACTGATCGTGGAGCCGGAAGGTCGCCAATGCCTCGAGGGCCGAAAG
>CAUZFM010000067.1:0-14993 GCA_963579235.1 uncultured Binatia bacterium (SeqCode) | reverse complement strand
TACAGGTTCGCCCATCCTCCCCCCCGGTTGGGGGTGATAAGGCGTGCCAGGAAAAGGCGGCCACTGTTGGCGGGGGTATGTAGCTGCGTGGCCCTGGCTTCAGTAGCTGACCTTGAAGCCGGCCAGTCCGCGCACGGGGCGCTCGTCGATTATGACCTCTGCCACCCGTGCGGCCGGTGGCCCCTGCCGCGCCCAGGCCACTGCCGACTCGACCGCTTTCGGGTCGCCCTCTATCTCGGCCTCCACGCTGCCGTTGGCCAGGTTGCGCACCCAGCCCGCCACTCCCAGCTGCCGGCACTGGTCGGCCATGCAGTAGCGGTAGGCTACGCCCTGCACACGGCCGCTGATGAGCAGGCGCAGGCGCACACGTTCACCCGTGTTACTTTCACCCGCGTTGCCTTCACCGCTGCCGCTCACCGCAGTGGCAGCTCGGCCTGCTCGTCGGCCGGGTCATCGGGGCCCGCGCCTTCGCCACCCAGCAGGCGCATGAGGCCGTCTTCGTTGAGCACTTCAACTCCCAGTTGCTCGGCCTTGCGCAGCTTGGAGCCCGGGTTTTCACCGGCAACGAGATAGTCGGTGCGCTTGCTCAACGTGGAGCTCACTGTCGCGCCGGCGGCCTGCACCAGGTCCTTGGCGCGGTTGCGCGCGATCGACAGCGTGCCGGTGAGCACCACCGCCTTGCCCGACAGCGCGCTTGCTTCCGATGTGGCCAAGGTTGTCTCGGGAGTCGGACGCAAGCCGGCCGCCACGAGCTCATCGAGCATCGTTCGGTTGGCCGGGTCGGCAAAGAAGGCCAGTAGCGAGGTCGCCATCTCCGGGCCCACCCCGTCTATGTCTACGAGCGCCTGTTCGTCGGCCCGGGCAAGAGCATCGAGGCTGCCGAAGGCGCGGGCAAGCGAGCGCGCTGCGCTCTCGCCCACGTGGCGTATTCCGAGCGCGAAGAGCAGGCGCGACAAGGGACGCGTGCGGCTGCCGTCAATCGCGGTGGCGAGCTTCTCGGCCGACTTTTCGCCCATGCGGTCAAGTGCTGCCACGGCCTCGGTGTCGAGGCGGTAGAGGTCGGCAAAAGTTGCCACCATGCCGTTGTCTACGAATACCGCCACCAGCTTTTCGCCCAGGCCGTCTATGTCCATGGCGTTGCGCGAGGCAAAGTGGCGCAGGGTTTCGCGCAGTTGCGCGGGACAGCTGCGGTTGTTGCAGCGGTGGGCGACTTCTCCCTTCTGGCGTTTAATCGGCGAGCGACACGACGGGCACTTGCGCGGCATGCGAAAGCGCTTTTCGCTGCCGTCGCGCTCGTCGGCCAGCGATGAGACCAGCTGGGGGATGACGTCGCCGGCCCGCTCGACTACCACCAGGTCGCCCACGCGTATGTCCTTGCGGCGTATCTCGTCGGTGTTGTGCAGCGAGGCGTTCGATACCACCACGCCGCCCACGTTTACCGGCTCCAGCTCTGCCACCGGCGTAATTGTGCCCAGCCGTCCCACCGAGGGAGTGATGGCCAGCAGGCGGGTGGTGGCCTGCCTGGCCTTGAACTTCCACGCAGACGCCCAGCGCGGCGAGCGCGACAGTTCTCCCAGTCGGCGTTGTTGCTCGAGGCTGTCCACCTTGATCACGGCGCCGTCGATGTCGACGTCGAGTTGTTCGCGGTCGCGCTCGAGCTCGCGGCACCAGGACAGTATGGCCGACTGGCCCCGCCTCCGGCGCACGCGCGGGTGCACCAGTACCCCGGCGCGTCCGGCCCAGGCAAGAAAGTCAGAGTGTTTTTCAAAGCCCGCCGGTTCGCACACGCCGTGGCTGTGGGCGTAAAAAACCAGTGGCCGCGAGGCGGTGATCGCGGAGTCGAGCTGGCGCAGCGATCCGGCGGCCGCGTTGCGGGGATTGGCAAACACCGGCTCGCCGGCCTCGTCGCGATCCAGGTTCAGGCGCGCGAAGTCAGCCTTGGCAATCACCACCTCGCCGCGCAGCTCGAGGCGCGCCGGGGTCTCGCGTCCGTCTACGGCGAGCAATTCAATCGGCACGCTGGCCATGGTGCGCACGTTGGCCGTGACGTCTTCGCCCCTGCGGCCATCGCCGCGGGTGCCGGCGGCCAGCAGGCGGCCGTCTTCGTATAGCAGGTTGACGGCCACGCCGTCGAGCTTGGGCTCGAGCACGAAGTCGCAGCTCTCACCTGACAGCCCCTTGTCCACGCGCTCGAGAAACTCGCCAAGCTCCTGCTCGTCGAACAGGTTGGCAAGCGACAGCATGGGCCGCAGGTGCGTGAACGGCTCAAAGGATTCGAGCGGCGCAGTACCCGGCCGCTGCGTGGGCGAGCCGGGGTGGCGCAGCCCCGGGTGCTCGGCCTCCAGCTGTTCGAGCTCTCTCAGCAGGCCGTCGTACTCAGCGTCGCTTATCGCGGGGTCGTCGAGCAGGTAGTAGCGCCGGTTGTGCTCTTCAAGCTCGCGGGCGAGCCTGAAGGCGCGCGATGCTGCCGGTCCACCGGCAGAACCCGGCTCGTTGCCGGCGCTGGAATCTTTGCGTGCCACCAGTGTTTTCTACCACGTGCACAGGCAGAATATAGGGCGGCGGGGTGCAGAAAGGGTCGCCACGCTACGTTTCCGGGGGGTAGAATGAGGTATGTCCTCCGCCTTGGCGGGGGAGGGGGTTACATGGCTGGCGAACAAGTGGCAAAGGCGCCTCACGGCATTACGGCTTATTTTCTGAGCCTGGTTTTTCTGGCTTCGGCCGGCCTTGTGATGGCCACGGCCGGCCCGCCTTCCGGTCCGCCCGCTCCGATGCCGAGCTGGGTAGAATGGCCCGGCGGCGACCACGCTATAACTACCACCGAGGTCACCGTGGAGCAGTATCTCGCCTGCGTTGACGAGGGTGAGTGCGATCCGGCCAACCACGGCGATTGCAACTCGGCCGACCCCGCGCGCGTGTTGCACCCCATGAACTGTGTCAACTGGTTCGGCGCCTCCCAGTACTGCGCCTGGTCGGGCGGACGCTTGTGTGCCGAAGACGAATGGCTCGACGCCTGCTCTGGCGCGGGCGAGGGCCGCGGCTGGCCTTACGGCTACGTGTTTGAAAGCGGCAGGTGCAACGTGCAGTCGACCAGCGAGCCGGTAGAAGGGCTCGAGAGGGCCAGCGCCCCGGTGGCCAGCATGCCCGGTTGCGAGGGCGGCCTGGGTGGCTTGTACGACATGGCCGGCAATGTGAGCGAGTGGCTGGCGGCCTGCAATCAGGACTACTGCAAGTTTCGCGGCGCCGGTTATCTGAGCAACGATCCGGTCGACGTGTTTACCGGTTGTGGCGGCGTGTGTGCGGGCAACAAGAAGCCCTTCATGTCGGGCACGGTCGGCATACGCTGTTGCAGGGATATTACGGCCGGTTAAGCGGTCGACGCGTCGTCCGTAGCTTCGTCGTCCGTAGCTTGTTCGTCCGTAGCTTGTTCGTCCGTAGCTTGTTCGTCCGTAGCTTCGTCGTCCGTAGCTTCATCGGCAGCCGCATCATCGCCATCACTGCTCTCATCAGCCGGCTCATTCTCCGACGCTTCGGCTGAACCCGAGGCTTCCGGCGAATCTGGCTGTCCCAACCTGACTACGTTCTCGGCCTGCGGGCCCTTGGGGCTGTCGGAGATTTCGAACTCAACCGGTTCGGCCTCCTCGAGCGAGCGAAAGCCGTCTCCGCCTATCGCGGAGAAGTGCACGAACACGTCGACGCCTCCATCCTGCTCGATGAAGCCGTAACCCTTAGCGTTATTGAACCACTTTACCCGGCCTTGGGGCATACTTTTCCCTGCCGCGGTCGGCGCGATGCTGCGCCGGGCGAACCAGGTGACGCTAGGAGGGCAGGGCCCAATTGTCAAACCGCGGTCAGCTTATGACGGGGGTGTTACCGGGTTTCGTCCTCGTAGCGGGAAGGGTTTCATATGGGCGCTTCATTACAGCAATGACCTTGCCGGCGACCCCCCGCTGAGTGGATACTCCTCCTTGCCCGCAAAGGGCCAGGGAGGTCAAGTAAATGAACAACACAGTAAAGAGAAAGGCAAGCAGGCAGGTGGTGGTTTCGTCGGGTAGACGGGTGTCGCCCGGGCGCAGGTTGCTGCCGGGGCTGCTCATGGCAGTGGCCCTGCTCGCGATTTCACTCGTGGCCGTGACACCGGCCGACGCCGTGGCGAAGACCGATATTAACCGGGCCGGCATCGAGCAGCTCATCGAGTTGCCCGGCGTCGGGCCGGCCAAGGCCCGCGCCATTGTCGAAGCCCGCGAAGACTCTCCTTTCAGCAGCGTTGACGATCTCGCCAGGGTGAGCGGCATCGGCCCTGCCACGGTGGAGTCGCTGCGCGAGTACGTGATGGTGGCACCGCCAGGCAAGAAAAAGTAACCGCGTCGGTTGACGTGACTTCGATCGCCGGGGTCACGTTGATCGCCGTGTCGGACTGGGGGAGAGGCTGGTGGAGAGACTGGCGGCGAGTCGGGCTGCGTGGTATTCAACCCGAACCCGCCGCCAGCCAATAAAGGAGAACGGCTTGTCTGCCGAAGAACAACTCAAAGCACTGTCGCTGTTCATAGCGTCGCGTAACGGCGCGACCGACGTGGATCTGTCGGCCTACCGGGCGCACACCGAGGGCTTCTCGATGGAGACCTTTTCTTTTGACGCCCACTGGACCGAACCCGGAGGCGAGGTTTTTGATGGCCGCCTCATCGCCCGGGTACAGCCCGAGGCCGGCTTGCTCGAGCCCTACGATCTCAGGCCGCAGGTACTGGCCATGCGGGCAGTTCACGGCACCGTGGCCGTGCCCGAGCTGCTGTGGTTCGAAGAAGGGTCCGAGGTCCTGGGCGCTCCGTTCTACGTGAACCGTTTCGTTGCGGGCGACGTGCCCGTGCCCAGCGAAGGTCCCTCGGGCGAGCTGCCCATAGAAGACCCGCTCGAGCGCGAATCGCTGGCCCGCGATTTTGCCGGTAACCTGGCGGCCCTGCATCGCTTTGACTGGCAGTCGGCCGGGCTCTCGGAACTCGGCGGGCCCGCCGGTGTCCCCGAAGACGGCCGCGACGCCGCGCGGCGGGCGGTGGCCAACTGGCGCGGCTACCACGAGCGCTCGCGTGCGGGTGCTGCGCCGATGATGGCGCGCGCGTTCAGGGAGCTCGAGGCGAGGCTGCCCCGGGAATCTCCGCTCTGTCTTGTGCACGGTGACTACCGCACCGGAAATTTTCTCCGCGTGGGTGGCCGCATCACCGCCATACTCGACTGGGAAATGACACACCTGGGCGACCCCATGGAAGACCTGGCCTGGGCCTGCTCGCGCATATGGCGCGGCCAGACCGACATGCCGGGCCTGCTGGTCGAGCGCGAGCGACTGCTCCACATGTACTCGGAGGCGGGCGGGTTGGACATCGACGAGCAGCGGCTGGCCTTCTACGACCTGCTGGCTGCCGTCAAGATGTCGGCCATCATGACCACGGGCCTGCGCGCCTGGGCCGACGGTCGCACCGACGACGTGCGCATGTTGATGTTTCGCCACCAACTGGCCGGCATGCAGGTCATCATGGCCGAGTCAGCCGGTATAGTGGGGGCCTTGAGCTGAGCATGGCGATGCTCGATCACGAAAAAATCATCGAGGCGCTCGCGGCCACGCTCGAAAACGAGGTGTTGCCAGCTCTGGGCAAGGGGCCGGCCAGGCTGCAGCTGTACTCGGTGCTCGACGTGCTGGAAAACCTTTCGGCCTACCTTGAGTGGGGTGGGCAACTGGCCGAACTCGAGGTCGCCGCCTGCCGTGGTGCGGCCAGCCAACTGGCGGGCTTGCTCGAGGGTGAGCTGTCGGTGCGCTGCCGCGACTTTGCCGCGAAGACCGGCGGTGGTAATGCTGCGCTCGAAACCGCCCGCACGCTGCTGGTCGATGTCATAGAGAGTCCGGCCTTCGACTCGCCCGAGGTCAGGGCGGCGGTGGATGCCTGTCTTGGAGAGTCCGTGCTGACGGCGGCCATGTTCATGAAGCCGCCGCGACTTACCGAGGTTTCCAAGGGCTGAGCCCCGGGTCTTTCAGCGCGACGAGAAGACCGTACTGCGAGGAAGTCCGAAGAGCTTGATCCAGCGGCTGAAGGTGTCGTCGCTCAAGCGTTGCAGCTTATCGATGTGCTGCAGCGTGTCTCGGCGTATCTGCTCGGGGTCAATGGCCCCGTTGAGATCGGCTATTTCCTGGCTGTTGTGCGGTACGGTGAGCCACCTGTCGACCATGGGCCTGTCCACTTCCAGGTGAAACTGGAACCCGTAGGCGGTGTCACCATAACGGAAGGCCTGGTTCTCGCAGTCGGGCGAGCTGGCCAGGTGCACGGCTCCGCTGGGTATGTCGAAGGTATCACCGTGCCACTGAAAGATGTTCTCGGTGGCCGACATGCCGGCAAACACCGGGTCGTCAGCTCCCGCCGCGGTGGGGTTGACCTGGTACCAGCCGATTTCTTTGCTGTGGTGCGGTCGCACATCGGCGCCCAGGGCGCGGGCCAGTAACTGCGCGCCAAGGCAGATGCCGAGCACGGGCATGCCCCGCTGCAGGGCTTCGGCCACCAGCTCGACCTCGACGGCCAGGAAGGGGTAGAGGTCCACCTGGTCCACGTTCATGGGTCCACCCAGGACGACCAGCCCGAAGTAACCGTCGAGACTGGGGCGGGCCGCGGGGTCGCGGTCAAAGTTGACGTAGCGTATGCGGAAGCCCGAATCCTTGAGCAGGGGGTTCAGGGTACCCAGCAGCTCGTGGGCTACGTGCTGAAAGACGAGTATTTTTCGCATGTGGGAGCGGTGCCTGGAGCACCAGTCTAAGCCTAACACCTGGCGGCGCCCACGTCAGCCGGCGATGCCGGGGCGGCAGCAGGCCCCGGGCCAATAAGCAGTGAGACAGGGCGGGGGGCGGTGGCCCACTCGCGCGAATGCGTTTATGCTCTAGGGGATGCGTGCCGCGGTCGTCAGCCTGTTCCTACTCGCCTTGCTGCTGCCGGCAGCGTTTCTGCCGGCCTCCCTGGGCCAGGCCCGTGCCGCTGCAGCTGCCGAACTCGAAATCCTCAGCTTCGGCAGTGGCTCGAGCGAGATAAACGTGGTGCTCGACGGCGACAAGCTCTCGCTGTTTGCCAACCAGGTGTCGGCTGATCTCGTCCTGCGTCATCTCAAGGCCGTGGGAGGGCCGACCTACAGCTCGCTTGAGCCCCTGACCCGGCCGATCAACCTGTCGCTGCACGGTGTCACCTGGGAGGCCATGCTGCGCAGGATGCTGATGGGCTACAACTGTTCGTTTCACTACAAGGGCTCGCGGGTGGATCACGTCAGGATATTGCACCTGACTCCCACCCGGCCTTACAAGACCCCGCGCCTGTTGCAGAGCCGTGCCGAGTGGACCCGCCAGGAGCAGGACTCGTTGCAGGCCCGCACACGCGCCGTGACCAGCGGTTCCAGGTCGGGCGAGGGCGCCGGCCAGCACTGAAGCCGGCCTGGCGGGCAGCGAACATGACTTTCAGCCGCAACGAAAAACACGTCCTCCAGCTGACAGCGGTCGGCCACTTCGGCGCCCACTTCGCCATGCTTATTTTTCCGACCGTGGCCGTCGTGATGGCGGCCGAGGAAGGGCTGGCACTGGAGACCGTACTCGGATGGAGCTTTGCCGGTTTCATGCTCTTCGGCGCCGGTGGCCTGCCGGTGGGTTACCTGGCCGATCACCTGCGCGCGGTCTGGGTGGTGAGGGTGGGGGTGATAGGCCTGGGCCTTGCCGTGATGGCCGTGTCGATGGCCGACCCGGGCCCGGCCCTGGCCCTGTCGCTGGCCCTGGTCGGTGTGTTCGCCAGCCTTTACCACCCGGCGGGGCTGGGACTGATCTCGAGAACCGTTGCCGCCCGCGGCGAGGCCCTGGGCATAAACGGAATGTTCGGCAACGTGGGCATAGCCGGCGCGCCGCTGGCGGCCCAGCTGGCTTGCTCGGCCTGGGGCTGGCGCGGTGCCTACCTGGTCCTGGGCGCGGGCCTGCTCTTGATGGGTCTGCTCGTGGCCATGCGCAGTATCAACGAGGCCACACCGGGTAGCCTGACGGCCGACGACCAGCACGAAAGCGGCGAGCGCAGGCGACTGTTTCTCATACTGCTGGTGGCCATGACGTTCGGTGGCCTGGCCTACCGTGCCAACACCGTGGCCCAGCCGGCCTACTTTGACGCCAGGGTAGGGCAGATGGGCCACGGCGTGGCCACGTCGCTGGTCTACGGGCTGGGCATCCTCGGTCAATGGGCCGGCGGCCGCCTGGCCGATCGCTACGACCTGCGCATTCTTTATCTCTGCTTCCAGGCCCTGGCGCTGCCCTTCGTGTTGCTGATGAGCGTGCTGGCCGGCTTGCCGCTGCTGCTCGCGGCGGCTGGCTACGTGTTTTTTGCCATCGGCATGCAGCCCATAGAGAACAGCCTCGTGGCACGCTTCACGCCCGACCGTTGGCGTTGCACGGGATACGGCCTCAAGTTCTCGGTGGTGTTCGGCATAGGTGCGCTGTCGGTACGCGGGGTGCAGCAGTTTCTCGAGCGCGGTACGCTGTCGGGCGTGTTCGTCGCGGTGGGCGGCATCATAGCGCTGCTGGTCTGCGTGGCTGCCTACCTGGCCTGGCGCACGCGCGCGGCACCCATACTCAACCAGGCCGCCACCCCGGTGGCCGAACGCCAGCCCGGATAATCAGTTCAGGGAGTAGAGCAGCACGTCCACCGGAAACGAGCCTTCGATGGCGTCGGTGCTGGCGCTGGGAAACGAGGGCGGGTCGCCATCGGCGTCCAGCAGGTAAACGTCCACGCGGTCGAGCCCAGCCTGGGCCACGTACAGCACCCCCCGGTTAAGGGCCAGGCGGCTGGTGAACGCCGATGTGTCGCCCAGCGTAGAAGACCGTGGCGGAAGGTCGGGAAGGCTGCCGTCAGGGTTGACGTCGAATACATCAACACGACCGGAGCTGTACGCGGTGGTGTACATGCGCCGACCATTGTCGGAAAGGGCCATGTGCGTGTACCACTCCTCGGGGGCAGTCTCGGAGTCGGGCAGGTCGCTGAGCAGCCCCGTGGAGGGGTCCACGTCGTAGGCGTTTACGTTTTCGCCCAGCTGGTCGGTGGCGTAGAGTATGCCGTTGCGAATCAACAGTGCATCCGATCCGCCCACGAGCGTCTGCGGAACCTGGGGCTCGGGGTCGGAGGGTAGCCCGCCGCCGGGCTGCAGAAGAAAGGTGTCTATGCGCGCCGTGTTCTGGGCAACGGCGTAGAGAAAACCGTTGGCCATGGCGATGCTGCGGTAGTCAGCCCCGAAGCTCGAGACCTGCGAGTCGGGTACGCTGCCCAGCCCACCGAGCGAGTCGAGGCGATAGGCCACCAGCAGGCTGCGGCGTCTTGCCGGCACGTAGAGGAAGTCGCCTGCCACTATCATTTCCATGTAGCTGGCGCCGGGCTGGATGTCGCTTTCCGACGACGGCTGCGCGGGCAGGCTGCCGTCGGCCGCCGGCCTGAGCGAGACCAGCGAGTTGTCCAGGGCCACGTAAAGCACGTCGCCGGCCGCGGCCAGGCGCCTGGGGTTGATCAACGAAGTGCTGCTGAAAGGCAGCGCGTCAGGCAGGCCGTTGGAATCCAGTCGGTAAGCGTCCACGCTGTTGGATTGGGACGAGGCCACGTAGAGTACGGCCGCGCCCTGGTCGCCATCGCCGGGACCCGAGCCGGGCAGCGCAGTAGCCGTGCCGCCGCCAGCCCCGCAGCCGCCTGTCAACGCGAGCACGAGCGCCAGGCCCGCGAGCAGGCAGGGCGAGGGTGTCAGCGGGCGGGTTGCACACGAACCAGACATGGAACAGAAGGAGTAACCGACGCGGCCCAAGGTGTCCAGCAGGCGCCGCGAATCACGACATGAGACAAGGAGCACCAGACGCTAGACATTGGAATACCCTGCTGGTGTTGCGCGAGCGTCGCCTGGCCGGCCTGCTGAATCGCTTGCGCCCGCTGGGACGGTTTCGCACCTCGGGCTACCCCCGCGTACTGCTCGGCATGGTGGACGACAAGGGCCACGACAGCGCGCCCGGCAACGGCGATCGCAATGGCAACGGCGACCGCAATGGCAACGGCGACCGCATAGCCCGCGTGGTCGATTTTTTTGAGCAGAACCCCGAGCTGGCTGCCGAACTGCAGCGCGTGGTGCCCGTGGAGGCCTCGCCGCTTTTTGAGCGCGACGATGTGACCGAGACCCTGTGCGTGGCCATGCACGACAAGGGGGTCGAGCTCGCCGGCCGGAGTTTCCACGTCAGGGCTCACCTGCGCGGTCTCAAGGGACGGCAGGAGACCACCGCAGTGGAGGGCGCACTGGGAGAGTTCCTGCTCGAGAGGGCCGAGACCGGCGGCCGCGCGGCGACAGTGACCTTCAGCGATCCCGATGTCGTCGTCGCTGTCGAGGTGGCCGGAAGGCGGGCGGGCTACGCGTTTTTTGAGAGGGAGCAGCGCGCGTTGCCCCTGTTGTGGAAGGCCTGACAGCCAGGGTCAGTACTCAGGGCGCCAGCTGTACCTTGACCGATCCGCTGGACTTGTCGCTGGCGCATTCAAAAGCGGCCTGTGCCTGCTCGAGCGGAAAGGTATGCGTCACCAGCGCACTCATGTCCGAAGAACGCTCGTCGAGCAGGCCTATTGCCACGTCAAAGTCCGAACGGTCGCCCGGCCGATTGTAGACCATGGCGGCGGTGATGGTCACTTCTTTCATCAGCGCCGTCATCGGGTTGAACGCGGGCGAGTGGTCGAACACTCCCACCATGATAATCCTGCCACCGGGCGCCACGGCTTCTACCGAATCGGCCAGCGTGTCGGCCGAGCCGCCCACGGTCTCGATGACCACGTCGGGCTTGACGGTAGACGAGGTGACACGGGTGGGGTCAATAACTTCGTCGCAACCCAGCGCGAGCGCCAGTTCTTTCTGGGCCGGGTAGCGGGCCGATACAGTCACGTGACGCGCGCCCAGTTGGCGGGCGGCCACAAGGCTCAGCAGTCCAATGCTGCCCGCCCCGAGCACGAGCACGTTCGAGTCCTCGCCTATGCCTCCCAGGCGAGCGGCGTGCACGCACACGGCGGTGGGTTCGACCAGGGCGCCCAGCGAATCGTCCACGCTGTCGGGCAGCGCGTACAGGCATTCGGCTGGAGCGAGCACGCGGTCGGCCATGCCCCCCGCTGCGGTTATGCCAAGCAGGCCAAGCCGCGGGCACAGGTGGTAATCGCCACGCAGGCAGGCGGGGCAAGAGCCGCACCTGAGCAGCGGCTCGACGGCCACGCGTTGGCCACTGTGAAGTCCTTCGACCCCGTCGCCAAGTGACTCGATCTCGCCGCACATCTCGTGTCCCGGGCACACGGCGGGCGCGGGCCCGTTGCCGTGGAACCAGTGCAGGTCACTGCCGCACACGCCGCAGCGCGACACCCTGAGCGCCACCTGCCCCGGGCCCGGGGCGAGGTCGTCGCTTTCGTGTAGCTCCAGTTTGCCCGGCGCTGAAGCTTTCACTTGGCGCGACATGCCTCAGTTCAGTTCCTTACTCGAGTAGCCCAGTATCGAGCGGGCCACGATCATCAGGTTGATCTGCTGCGTGCCCTCGAAGATGTCGTTGATCTTCGCGTCGCGCATCCATTTCTCGAGCAGGTTTTTGCGCGAGTAGCCCAGTGGCCCGAGCAGCTCGACAGCCTTCTGGGTGATGAGCGTCACGGCCAGGCCGGCCTTGGACTTGCACATGGACGCCTCGCGGCTGTTGCGCTCGCCGCGGTCCATCATATTGCAGGCTCTCCAGGTCAGCAGCCGGGCTGCCTGCAGTTGCGACTGCATGTCGATGACTTCTTTTTCGAGTACGGTCATTTCCCGCGTGCCCGCCTCGTAGCGAATCTCGATGCCGGCCTCGACGAGCGCGTCGGTGACGAAGTCGATCGCCGCCTGGGCTATGCCCAGCGCGCTGGCCGCCACTATGGGTCGGGTGGCGTCAAAAGTAGCCATGACTCCCTTGAAACCCTCGTGGCCCTTGTCCGAGATGTCGGCCGACCCCAGGAGATTGTCCGCGGGAATGCGGGCGTCTTCGAGCGTGATGACGGCGGTGTCCGACGCGCGTATACCCATCTTGTGCTCGAGCTTGTCGACGGTTACGCCCGGCGTGCCGGCAGGTACGATGAAGGATTTGATCGCGGCGCGCCCCTTCGATGCATCGAGGGTTGCCCAAACGACCACGAAGCCTTCTGAGTCTTCGAGTGCGCGCTTACCCGAGGTGCAGAAGATCTTGGTGCCGTTGAGCACCCACTCGTCGCCGTCGCGCACGGCCGTGGTGGCCACCTGCTTTGAATCCGAACCGAAGTGCGACTCGGTGATGGCCATTGCAGCCCAGCGGGGCTTGCCCGAATGAAAGTCGCCCAGGAAGCGCTTTTTCTGCTCGGGCGTACCCGCGGCGTTGACCGCGGCACCACCCAGTCCGGGGTTGGGGATGGAAAGATACAAACCCGCGTCGCCCCAGGAGAGCTCTTCAATCTGTATGGCGGCTATAAGGGTCCGCTCGGAGGGCCCTTTCTTTTTGCTCCTGCCGTCATCCGAGATCTGCGCGTCGGAGGGACTCGCGGAGCTGAACTCCCACATGGTGTTGAAAAAATCCCACGCGTTGCTGTGTTCCTTGTCGTCGAATTCGCGCGAGATGGGCCGCATCATGTTTTCGGCCACCGCGTGTAAGAGTTCGCGCCTCTGGAGGGCCGCTTCTGAAAGTGAAAAATCCATAGTCTCGTCTCCTCGTGTTTTTCTGCTGTCCGGTCGTGCCTGTTCAGACCGATGCCAAGCCTTCGAATATTGCGAAGCCGCGTCCGTTGCGGGCCCACAGCTCTACGGGGTGGTCGCGCACGAAACCGTGTCCCCCGAGTACCTGCACTCCGTTGTCGGTTACCATCATGACGGCGTCGGCGGCGTAGCTCCTTGCGATCGACACCTCTCGCACCGCGTCGCCACCCGAATCGAGTTTCCACGCGGCTTCCTGGCCGAGCAGGCGGGCCGCGTCGACCTCTATCGCCATCTCGGCGAGCATGAAGGCGATGGCCTGCTTCTGGGCGATCATGGTTCCAAAGGCTTCGCGTTCCTTGGCGTAGGCGCAGGCGTATTCGAGCGACGCCTTGCCCACGCCAACCGCCATGGCCGACTGGGCCACGCGACAGCGACGGATGAGGTCCGAGGCGTCGCCTCCCAGGCGCATCGATGCAGGTACGCGGCAGTCCTTGAAGTGGATCTCGCGGGTGTCGAGCGCGTTGAGGCCCAGGTTTTTCTCGCGCTCGCTTATCTCGAGACCCGCCGTGCCGGCGCGCACGGCCAGCGCCGCGATGCCGTTGTCGGCGGCCGCGTAGACGATTATCCACGGCGACGCCGCTGCCAGCGCAACCTGGCATTTATCGCCGTTTATAACGTAGTCGTCGCCGTCGAGCACGGCGGTGGTCTTGAGGTCGAATGCGCTGTTTCCCCAGCTGGGCTCCAGCAGGGCGGCAGACCCGGGGGTGAATTCTTCGCCAGTGTAGTCCGACAGTATCTCGGCCTGCTGCTGCTCGTTGCCCAGCAGTACCACCGGGTCGACGACCAGGCGTGGACTCAACACGTGGGCGGCGATCGATAGGTCGCCCTCGGCCAGTGCCTCGGCGATGATTGTGCCGGTGATGGCCGACGGCTCCTGGCCGAAGCCGCCGCAGGCCTCGGGTATGGTCGCCTGCGCGAGTCCTAGCTCCCAGGCTTCCTGGGCCAGCGCGGGGGGAACCTCGCCGCTCTCGTCGGCCTCGTGACCGGCTGGTCGCAGGCGCTCGCGCGCGAAGGCCGCGACCGTGTCGCGTATGAGTTGCTGTTCTTCGTCGAGGCGAAAATCGATCATCTGCTTTCTCCGTTTTCTTGTAGTGAGTCCGCGCGCGCACCGTTGAGCGATACGAGCAGGGTATCGATGTAGTGACCGAGGGCGTCGTCCATGCAGAAACTATCGGGATCCTGGTAGTACTGGATCTCGGCCCCGAGAACGGCGCTGGTGTAGGCCGAGGCCACGCGCTCGGGGTCTACGTCGGCGCGAAACAATTCCTCCCGCTGCCCTCGTCGTATGAGCCCGGCAAGGAAGCGCCTGAATCCCCTCATGGTGGACCGCAGTTGGTCCGAAACCTGCTGGTTGGTGTCGATGCTCTCGATCATGAGGGTGATCAGGAACCTGGGGTGATCTTTGGACATCGCGTGGTCCTGGCACACGTGGGCGATGCGGCGCAGGGCCTCGTCGGCGGCCAGGCCGACGCAACTGGTTTGCACCCTCTGCTCAAACTCGGTGGTGCGGTCGAGCACCGCGGCCGCGAGCAGGTCCTGCTTGTCGCGAAAGTGGTAGTAGATCGCCCCCTTGGTGACACCCGCCCTGCGGGCGATGCGATCTATCGAGCATCCCGCGTAGCCGTAGCGAGAAAAACAGTCGGCTGCCGTGGCTAGTAACTCGCTGCGCGACCGGCCTTCCCTGGCCAATCCGTTGCTTATCGACGACATACCGAACGTTTAGTATCATTGCCGCAATGAGTCAAAAGATGCACAGCTTAGGGCACTTGGAGGAGAAGCCGGTTGACGCGGGTGGTGTGAACGTGGTCTCTTTGAGCCTGCGCGCTATATGGCTTGGATTCGTCAGATACCCCCGGCGCGGGCCGGGGGACGGTTGGCCGGTGTCTACCGGGAAATACGCAGCGAGGTTCCGCGTGTGCCCAACCTCATGCAGGTTTTCAGCCTGAGACCCGAAACCATGGAGGGATTGTATCGCTCCTGGTTGTCCTCGATGTGGAACGGGTCGGTAGACCGGCAGACCCGCGAGCTGATGGCCATGGCCGTGGCGCGCTCGGCTCGCTGCGATTACTGCGTAGACTCGCACCTGGTGTTTCTCCAAGCCTGCGGCGTGGACCGCGACCAGGCCTTCGCCATAGAGCGCGATAGCGCTGCCACTGAAGATTTGCCCGAACCTGTTCGCGTAGCGATGGAACTCGCCT
>CAUZFM010000066.1:0-15043 GCA_963579235.1 uncultured Binatia bacterium (SeqCode) | reverse complement strand
GTTATCGCGGCCGTCAGTGTGGTCTTACCGTGGTCAACATGACCAATGGTCCCCACGTTTACGTGCGGCTTGCTGCGATCAAATTTCTCCTTGCCCATTCTTCCTCTCCTCTCCAGCTTTCTTCAAGCCAATCTCATTAATCAGGCGCTGGCCGCTTTAACGGCCAACTCCTCGGAAACCGAAGCCGGTACCGGCTCGTAGTGTTCAAACTGCATCGAGTAAGTGCCGCGGCCCTGAGTCCGTGACCTCAACTCGGTGGCGTAACCAAACATCTCGGCCAGCGGAACTTGCGCGCTGATTACCTGCGAGGCACCCTTGGTGTCCATCTTCGTTATACGACCGCGCCGGCTGTTTATGTCGGCGATGACATCGCCCATGTAATCGTCGGGCACGACGGCTTCGACGGCCATCACCGGCTCAAGCAATTCAGGGGAAGCCTTCTGCAGGGCGGCCTTGATGGCCATCGACCCGGCAATCTTGAAAGACATCTCCGAGGAGTCCACGTCGTGTGAGGAACCGTCGTAGAGCTCCACCTTGCAATCAACCACCGGGTAACCGGCCAGGGGCCCCGAACCGAGGCCTTCACGCACGCCATTTCCTACCGAGGAAATGTACTCACGGGGTATAACGCCCCCCTTGGTCTTGTCTATGAATTCAAAGCCACCGCCCGGCTCCTGGGGGGCCAGCTCGATGCACACGTGCGCAAACTGCCCGCGGCCACCGGTCTGCTTGACGAAACGGGTTTCCTGCCTGACCGTCTTACGAACGGTCTCCCTGTAGGCCACCTGCGGCCGGCCCACGTTGGCATCGACCGAATGCTCGCGGGTAAGGCGGTCGATAATCACCTCGAGGTGAAGCTCGCCCATGCCCGAGATCAGTGTCTGGTTGGTCTCCTCGTCGTGGCTGACCCTGAAGCTGGGGTCCTCGGCGCCGAGTTTCTGCAAGGCGCTGGACATTTTTTCCTGGTCGGTCTTGGTCCTGGGCTCGATGGCGACAGAAATCACGGGATCAGGAAAATCAATGCTCTCGAGCGTTATCGGCGAGCGCACGTCGCAAACGGTGTCGCCGGTGCGTAGCGTCTTGGGACCAACGATGGCCACGATATCACCGACCTCGGCGACCTCTACGTCCTCGCGGTTGTTGGCGTGCATGCGCAGCAAACGGCCAACGCGCTCTTTCTTGCGCTTGGTCGAGTTGAGAACCGTGTCGCCTACTTTCAGCCTGCCCGAGTAGACCCTCAAAAAGGCCAGGGTGCCGACGTAGGGGTCCGCCATTATCTTGAACGCCAGCGCAGCAGCCGGGGCGTCGGTACTGGCATCACGAGTTTCTTCTTCGCCGCTGTCGGGGTTTATGCCCACGACCGGAGGCACGTCCAACGGCGAGGGCAGGTACCTGGTCACCGCATCGAGAACCGGCTGTACACCCTTGTTCTTGAATGCCGAGCCGCACAGCACCGGACAGATTTCGAGACTCGTGGTTCCCTTGCGTATGGCCGCGATCAGTTCCGCCTCTGCTATCTCCTCACCCTCGAGAAACTTTTCAAGGATCTGTTCGTCGACATCAGCAACAGCCTCGACCAGCTTTTCTCTCGCGGCGTTAGAAGCGTCGACCATGTTGGCAGGAATAGGGCACTCGATGGGCTCGGCGCCCATGTCTTCTACTTCCCAGACCCAGCCGGTCATACTGACCAGGTCGACGACCCCGGTAAACTTGTCTTCGGCACCTATGGGCAGCTGCAAGGCAACGGCCGGAGCGCCCATGCGCTCGCGCAACTCACCGAGCACCCTTTCAAAATCCGCGCCTACACGGTCCATCTTGTTGATGAAGGCCAAGCGGGGCACACCGTGCTTGTCAGCCTGCCGCCACACGGTTTCCGACTGCGGCTCAACGCCGCCCACCGCGCAGAAAACAGCAACGGCTCCGTCAAGAACCCGCAACGATCGCTCCACTTCTATGGTGAAGTCAACGTGACCGGGCGTGTCGATAATGTTGATGCGGTGGTCATTCCAGAAACAAGTTGTAGCCGCCGAGGTTATGGTGATCCCCCGCTCCTGTTCCTGGACCATCCAGTCCATGACAGCCGCGCCGTCGTGGACCTCGCCAATACGATGACTCACACCCGTGTAGAATAGAATCCGCTCGGTCGTGGTCGTCTTGCCCGCATCGATGTGGGCCATGATCCCGATATTACGGGTTTTATTCAGTGGTACAGCAGCTGCCATGATGAATCTTTACTATATCGCCTGTTACCTGGTCTTTTCTTCGAGCGACTACCAGCGGTAATGCGCGAAAGCCTTGTTGGCCTCGGCCATCCGGTGGGTATCTTCTCTCTTCTTAACTGCCGAGCCACGGTTGTTGGCTGCGTCGACGAGCTCGGCCGACAAGCGGTCGCGCATGGTCTTCTCGCCTCTCGACCTGGCGTTGGCGATGATCCAGCGTATGGCCAATGCCACCCTGCGGCTCGGTCGCACCTCGACGGGAACCTGGTAGGTCGCTCCACCAACCCGCCGTGAACGCACCTCCACCGAGGGATGCACGTTGGCCAGCGCTTTCTTGAAGGTCTCTAACCCGTCCTCGCCGGTCTGTTCCTTGACCTTGTTAAGGGCACTATAAAAAATTCTTTCGGCGAGACTCTTCTTGCCGTCCACCATCATGCAGTTCACAAACTGTGTTACTACCGTTTCCTTGAAACGCGGGTCAGGAAGAAGTTCTCGTTTACGCGCAGGGCCTTTTCTGGACATTTCCCCTCCCCCTCTACTTCGGACGCCGCGCGCCGTACTTCGATCGGCTCTGGCGACGCTCTTCGACGCCCACGGTATCGAGCGTGCCCCTGACAATGTGATAGCGAACACCCGGCAGGTCCTTGACCCTGCCCCCCCTGAGCAACACCACCGAGTGCTCCTGCAGGTTATGGCCTTCGCCCGGGATGTAGGTCGTGACTTCCTGGCCGTTGGACAGGCGTACACGGGCTACTTTTCTAAGCGCCGAATTCGGCTTCTTGGGCGTGCTCGTATACACGCGCGTGCACACCCCGCGCCGCTGTGGGCAGGCATCCAGGGCAGGCGTATTGCTCTTGCGCACCTGCTTTTTACGGCGTTTGCGTACGAGCTGGTTGATAGTCGGCACGGTTACTTTTCCTCTTTTCCTTGTTCAGCTGCTGCCTTTCAAACCCCTTTCGGGGTCTAGAAAAACAGCGAATCGCTCAATCTAATTCGCAAATCCTTCCCAGTCAATCTCCGAAGGGCGCCAGCATCGGGCTAAGGTCGTCTTCCACCAGCTCCCCGGCGTTGGGGCAGTCGGCTTCTATCCCCGAATAATCCGACAATCCTGTGCCTGCCGGTATGAGACGGCCCATTATGACGTTCTCCTTGAGACCGACCAGGTTATCGACAGACCCGTTGATGGCGGCTTCTGTCAGCACCTTGGTGGTTTCCTGGAAGGACGCCGCCGAGATAAAGCTCTCGGTGGCCAGCGCCGCCTTGGTGATTCCCAGCAACATCGGGTCGGCGCGTGCCGGCCTTAGATCCTGTTCGATCAAACCCTGGTTGATAAGCTTGAAGCGGCTCTTTTCCACCTGGTCCCCGACCAACAGCTCAGAATCGCCGGTGTCAGTGATCTTCACCCTGCGCAGCATCTGTCTGACGATGACCTCGATGTGCTTGTCGTTGATGCGTACACCCTGCAGCCGGTAGATTTCCTGTATCTCGTCGACCATGTAAGCCGCGAGGTCCTTTTCGCCCTTGGCCTTGAGAATATCGTGGGGGTTCGAAGAGCCCGCGTGTATCTGTTGGCCAACGCTCACGAAATCGCCGTCCTGTACGAGCAGATGCTTGCCCTTGGCGATCAGGTATTCTTGCGGGTCGCCACCTTCGGGGGTCACAATGACCTTGCGTTTTCCCTTGCTGTCGGCTCCGAAACTGATCTGGCCGTTGATCTCCGATATGACTGCCGATTCCTTGGGCTTGCGAGCTTCAAACAACTCGGCAACGCGGGGCAGTCCACCGGTGATGTCCTTGGTCTTGGTCGTTTCACGGGGAATCTTGGCGATGACCTGTCCTGGCTGAACCTCGGCTCCCTCTTCGACGTTCAGGTAAGCCCCCTGCGGCAGGTTGTAGCGAGCCGCTCCGCCCTTGGGTCGCTCGATGGTGTTGCCACCCTCGTCGACCACGAACAGGCGCGGCTGCAGGTCCTTGCCCGTAGGCACTCCCTTCACCACGTTGGTGGACATACCGGTGTTCGGGTCAACCTGCTCTTCCATGGTATCGGGATCCACCAGGTCGGCGTACTTCAGGACTCCGCCGACTTCAGTGATGATGGGCGTCAGGAACGGATCCCACTCGGCGATGAGTTCGCCGGCTTCTACCGTGGATTCTTCTTCCTTGCTCAGCCTCGCCCCGTGGGTGAGCGGGTAACGCTCCCTCTCGCGGAACTCGCCGTCTGGCATGACCTGCCCTACCATGACCTCGGCGTTGCGTGACATCACGACTGCTATGCCGTCGGGGTCTTTGACCAAATCGAGGTTATGGTAGCGAATCGTACCGGCGTTCCGGGGTTCAAGCTTGGTCTGCTCGGCCCGCCTGCTCGCCGTGCCACCGATGTGGAAGGTACGCATAGTCAGCTGCGTGCCCGGCTCACCGATGGACTGTGCGGCTATCACGCCGATGGTCTCGCCCTGGCTCACCAGGTGACCACGCGCCAGGTCGCGTCCGTAGCACAGGGTGCAGACGCCGCGGCTCGTTTGACAGGTGAGCACCGAGCGGATCTTTACCTTCTCCACTCCGGCGTCCTCGATGCGGGCTACCTTCTCTTCGTCTATCTCCTCGTTGGCCCCCACGATCACGTCGCTGCCGAAGGGATCAATGATGTCCTCGAGAGCCACGCGACCCAGTACCCGGTCGCCGAGTCGCTCGATGACTTCTCCGCCTTCGATCAACGAGCTCATCTCGATGCCGTCGAGGGTTTCGCAGTCGACCTGGCTGATGATCGAATCCTGCGACACGTCCACCAGCCGGCGGGTCAGGTAACCCGAGTTTGCTGTCTTCAGCGCGGTGTCGGCCAGTCCCTTGCGGGCACCGTGAGTCGATATGAAATACTCGAGCACGGTCAGGCCCTCACGGAAGTTTGCCGTGATGGGAGTCTCAATGATTTCGCCCGACGGCTTGGCCATCAGTCCGCGCATGCCGGCCAACTGCCTCATCTGCTGGGCGCTGCCTCTCGCTCCCGAATCGGCCATCATGTAGACCGGGTTAAAGCTGGTGATTTCGCCCTTGTTGCCGTTCTCGTCAACGGTATCCTGGCTGCCTATGCCCAACATCATCTCGTCGGCGACCTCGTCGGTCACCGTCGCCCACTCGTCGACCACCTTGTTATAGCGCTCGCCGTTGGTGATATCGCCGTGTTCGTACTGGAGCTGGATCTCCCTGACCTTGTCTTCCGCTGTTGCCAGCAGGGTCTGCTTGGCGGCGGGAATTTTCAGGTCCTTGATGCCTATTGAAAGGCCGGCCTGGGTGGCCGCTTTGAAACCAAGGTCCTTGAGCTGATCGGCCATTACCACGCAGGCCTTGTTGCCCGCCTCGCGGTAAGCCGTATCGACCAGCTCCCCGAGCAGTCGCTTGTCCATGACCCGGTTGACCTCCGAGAAATCAACGCCCTCGGGTACGATCTCGAACAGCAGCACCCTGCCAACCGTGGTGTCTACCAGCTCGCCCTGGTGACGCACCTTGACGCCTTCCTGCACCTTGACCATCTCGTGGTCATAGGCCATACGAACCTCGTCGAAGCTGGCAAACAAGCGCCGCTCGGCGCCGTCAACAGCGGGCCGTTGCCTGGTCATGTAGTACAGGCCAAGCACGATGTCCTGGGTCGGCACGATGATCGGTTTGCCATTGGCCGGTGAGAGGATGTTGTTGGTCGACATCATCAGCGTGCGGGCTTCGACCTGGGCTTCGACCGACAGCGGAACGTGCACCGCCATCTGGTCGCCGTCAAAGTCAGCGTTGAACGCAGCGCAGACCAGCGGGTGCAACTGGATTGCCTTGCCCTCGATCAGCACCGGCTCGAAAGCCTGTATGCCCAGCCTGTGCAGCGTCGGGGCCCTGTTGAGCATTACCGGGTGCTCGCGGATGACCTCGTCGAGAATATTCCAGACGTCGTCCCCCTCGGACTCCACCATCTTCTTGGCACTCTTTATGGTTGTGACCAGGCCGCGCTCTTCGAGCCGACCGAAGATAAAGGGCTTGAAAAGCTCAAGCGCCATTTTCTTGGGCAGGCCGCACTGGTGCAGGCGCAGTTCCGGGCCCACCACGATGACCGAGCGGCCCGAGTAATCGACCCGCTTGCCCAGCAGGTTCTGCCTAAAGCGACCGGTTTTACCCTTGAGCATGTCACTAAGGGATTTCAGCGGACGCTTGTTAGCGCCCGCTATGGGACGCCCACGGCGGCCGTTGTCGAACAGCGCGTCGACAGATTCCTGCAGCATGCGTTTTTCGTTACGCACGATGATGTCGGGCGCACCGAGTTCGATGAGCCTCTTCAATCGATTGTTACGGTTGATGACCCTGCGGTAGAGGTCGTTCAGGTCAGAGGTCGCAAAGCGCCCACCGTCCAGCGGTACCAGCGGACGAAGGTCCGGCGGAATGACCGGTATCACCTCGAGCACCATCCATTCGGGACGCGACCCGGAACGATGAAAAGCCTGGGCGATACGAAGACGCTTGGTGATCTTGGTGCGCTTGGCCACGCTCTTGGTCTCGGTCAGGTCGATTTTCAGTTGCTCTGAAAGGTCGTCGAGGTCGAGATCCTCGAGCACCTTACGAACCGCCTCGGCGCCCATGCCCACGTCAAAGCTCCCGGGGCCGAACTCCTCGTTCTTTTCGCGGTACTCGGCTTCGGTCAGCAGCTGGTTCTCCTCGAGATCGGGTACTTCACCCGGATCGGTCACCATGTAGCTCTCGTAGTAGAGTACTTTTTCAAGCCCCTTGAGAGTAAGGTCGAGAAGGTTGGCTATGCGGCTGGGCAGACTCTTGGTAAACCAGATGTGGGCTATCGGGGTGGCCAGCTGGATGTGGCCCATGCGCTCACGCCGAACCTTGGACTGGATGACCTCCACGCCACACTTCTCACACACCACGCCGCGGTGACGCATACGCTTGTACTTGCCGCAGTTGCACTCGTAGTCCTTGGTGGGCCCGAATATCTTTGCGCAGAACAACCCGTCGCGTTCAGGTTTAAAGGTCCTGTAGTTGATGGTTTCAGGCTTGCGAACCTCGCCGAAAGACCACGAACGGATCGTGTCTGGCGACGCAATGCCTATCTTCAGCGCCGTGTAGCGCTTGGGGTTCTTGGGAGCATCAAAGAGCTGGGTAAGAAGATTTTCCATCAGGCAGCTTCCTCCTCGTCGCCTTCTTCAACCATCTCGATATCGAGACAAAGCGATTGCAGTTCCTTGACCATCACGTTGAAAGATTCAGGGAGGCCAGGTTCCAGCATGTGTTCGTTCTTCACTATTGCCTCATACATCCTTGTGCGGCCGGCCACGTCATCAGACTTGACCGTCAGCATCTCCTGCAGCGTGTAAGCCGCGCCATAAGCCTCGAGGGCCCACACTTCCATCTCACCCAGGCGCTGGCCGCCGAACTGGGCCTTACCGCCAAGCGGCTGCTGGGTAACCAGCGAGTAAGGACCGGTGGAGCGTGCGTGTATCTTGTCGTCCACCAGGTGGTGCAACTTAAGCATGTACATCACTCCAACCGTCACCGGCATATCGAAGACCCTGCCCGTCTGACCGTCGCAAAGAATTTCCTGTCCGGTTTCTGAAAGTCCCGCGAGTTCGACCAGGTCGAAGATTTCTTCTTCGGTAGCACCGTCGAACACCGGGGTCGCCACGTGCACCCCCTTGCGGGCCAGTTCGGACAGCTTCATAAGGTCTTCGTCCGAAAGCCCCTCGATGTAACCGGTGGTCCCCGTTCCCGGGTAGGTCTTGGTCATGATGTCGCGTAGAGCGACCATGTCGCCGCTCCCCGCGATTTCCACGATCCGGTCTCCGAGTTTTTTTGCCGCCCAGCCCATGTGGGTTTCCAGTACCTGCCCCACGTTCATGCGCGAGGGGACGCCCAGCGGGTTGAGGCACATGTCTACCGGCGTGCCGTTCTGGAGAAACGGCATGTCCTCCTCGGCCACTATGCGTGACACGACACCCTTGTTGCCGTGGCGACCGGCCATCTTGTCACCGACCTGCAGACGCCGCTTGATGGCAACAAACACCTTCACCATGCGGATCACACCGGGTGGCAATTCGTCACCGGCCGACAACCGTTCGATCTTCAGGTCGAAGGTCGAGTTTATGGTATTGACCATGCTGTTCATGCCATCGACGACGCGCAGCAATCGCGCCTCGGCGTCTTCGTCGCCTACCTTCAGCTCACCCCAGTAGCTCGAAGGAATTTCGGTGAGCACCTCGCGTGTGACCACGGTGCCCTTGGCGAGCAGCACGTTGCGGCTGTCATCGGTGAGCCGTGTTGCGGTCTCTCGGCCCTCGAGTATACCGGCCATCGTCTCTATGGCGCTGTTACGGATTATGCGGACTTCGTCGTTGCGATCCTTGTTCAGCCGCCTGCGCTCTTCTTCTTCTATGCGCACGGCTCGCTCGTCGCGATCAACTCCCTTGCGCGAAAACACGCGGGCGTCAATGACCGTCCCCTCGGTACCAGGCGGCATTTTCAGCGAGGTGTCCCTCACTTCGCCGGCTTTTTCACCGAAGATGGCGCGCAGAAGCTTCTCTTCCGGCGTCAACTGGGTTTCACCCTTGGGGGTGATCTTGCCTACCAGGATGTCACCCGGCGCCACCTCGGCGCCGATGCGTATGATGCCGCTCTCATCAAGATCGGCCAGGGCCTCTTCGCCCACGTTGGGTATGTCGCGGGTTACTTCTTCCGGCCCCAACTTGGTGTCACGGGCCACGCACTCGAACTCCTCGATGTGTATCGAGGTAAACATGTCTTCCTTGACCATGCGCTCGGAAACAAGGATCGAATCTTCGAAGTTGTAACCGTTCCAGGGCATGAACGCGACGGTCACGTTGCGGCCCAGGGCCAGGTCACCCATCTCGGTAGAGGGTCCGTCGGCGATGACCTCGCCTTTCTTGACTCTCTCGTTGACCGCGACCACCGGTTTCTGGTTGATGCAGGTATTCTGGTTGGAGCGCTGGTACTTAGTGAGATTGTAGATGTCCACGCCCGCGTCGCGAGCGTCGGTCACATCGTCAACTTTCACAACGATGCGCTCCGAATCAACACTCTCCACCCTGCCCGACCGCCCGGCCACCACGGTGACACCCGAGTCGCGGGCCACGGTTGATTCCATGCCGGTGCCAACAAGGGGCGCGTCGGTCTTGAGCAACGGTACCGCCTGTCGCATCATGTTCGACCCCATCAGCGCGCGGTTGGCGTCGTCGTGCTCAAGAAAAGGTATGAGCCCGGCAGCAACACTGACCAGCTGGTTGGGAGACACGTCCATCAGGGTCACGTTCTCAGCCGAGACCAGGGTCGAATCCATGGTCTGCTCGCCCTGCGGCGAAATACCCTTCTTACGAGCAGCGATCATGTCGCCCTCGATCGCACCCGCTGCCGAAATCGGCGTGTTCGCCTGTGCGATGGTGTGATCCTCTTCGTCGAGCGCGGTCATGTATTCGACCTCGTCGGTCACTAAACCCTTGTTCACGCGACGGTACGGTGTCTCCACGAAACCGTAATCGTTGATGCGCGCGTAAACGCTGAGGCTCGATATCAAGCCGATGTTCGGCCCTTCAGGGGTCTCGATCGGGCACACACGCCCGTAGTGAGTGGGGTGCACGTCGCGGACGTCAAAACCGGCGCGTTCGCGCGTCAGTCCGCCCGGTCCGAGTGCCGACAGCCTGCGCTTGTGGGTCACCTCCGAAAGGGGGTTGGTCTGGTCCATGAACTGGCTGAGCTGGCTCGATCCGAAGAACTCCTTGACCACCGCCGAAACCGGCTTGTAGTTGATGAGCTCCTGCGGCATCAGCGTGTCGAGATCCTGCAGGCTCATGCGCTCGCGGATCGCACGCTCCATGCGCAGCAGGCCAATTCGGTACTGGTTCTCGACCAGCTCCCCCACGGTGCGCACCCGCCTGTTGCCCAGGTGGTCGATGTCATCCACCGAACCGGTGCCCTTGCTCAGCAGCACCAGGTAGTTCACCACCGAAAGGATATCTTCCTTTCTCAGCGTGCCCTGCTCCAGCGGCGCATCGAGACCCAGCTTGCGGTTCAACTTGAGGCGGCCGACCTTGCCCAGATCATACTTCTCTCCGTTGAAGAAGAGGTCGTTAAAGAAGTTGGTCGCCGTGTCCAGGGTAGGCGGGTCGCCGGGACGCAGCCGCTTGTAGATGTCTACGATAGCGTCGGCAGAGTTCTCCAGCTTATCGAGCAACAGCGTGTTGCGGAAAGACGGTCCACGGTTCTGTTCGTCGAGGTAGATGAGCTCCAGGGTGTCGATGCCCTTGGCGCGCAGGTTGTCGTAGGCCTCATCGGTGATGGTCTCGTTGCAGGCAACGATAATCTCGCCGGTAGACTCGTCGAGAATGTCGTGGGCCGCGACGCGGCCGATGATCTCGTCCTGGGAAATCGGAATCTCTTCGACACCCGCTTCCTCCATGCGACGCAGCGCCATGCGCGTAAACTTGCGGCCTTCCTTGACGATCACGTCGCCACTGCTGGGATGCTTGACGTCCCTGCCAGCCACCAGGCCTTCTACCGTGTCGCGCTTGAAAGCCTGGTAAGCCTTCAGTCCGTCAATGCGGATGGAGTCACTGGGGTAGAAGTAGTTGAGTAGATCCTCGGTGCTCATGTCGAGCGCGCGCAGCAGTACCGTGGCCGGGAACTTGCGACGCCTGTCGATGCGAACGTAGAGGATGTCCTTGGCGTCGAACTCGAAGTCCAGCCAGGACCCTCGGTAGGGAATTACCCTCGCGCTGAACAACAAGCGGCCAGCGGCCGTGGTCTTACCCTTGTCGTGGTCAAAGAACACGCCGGGAGAACGGTGGAGCTGCGATACGATGACCCGCTCGGTGCCGTTGACCATAAAGGTGCCCTTGCCGGTCATCAACGGAATTTCGCCGAAGTAGACCTCCTGCTCCTTAATGTCCTTGAGCTGCTTGTTCTGGGTATCGGGGTCGATATCAAAAGTAACCAGTTGCACGGTGACCTTGAGCGGGGCCGAGTAGGTCATGCCCCGCTGATGACACTCCGCCACGTCGTACTTCGGATCACCGAAGTCGTAGCTCAAAAAATCGAGCTCAGCGCTACCGCTGAAATCCTTGATCGGGAATACCGACTTGAACACGCCCTGCAAACCGAGGTCCGGGCGCTTGCCCGGGTCCTCGTCCGACTGCAGGAATGTCTCGTAAGACTCCTTCTGGATTTCGATCAGGTTAGGAACTTCGAGCGCGCGACGGGTTTTCCCGAAGTCACGCCTCAGCCTGAGGTTTTGTGTAACACTGGACGCCATACTATCTCCCGCAGCCGTGCGGCCCTGGGGCCACCGGCGGTAAACTGGATGATTTCAATCGGTACCGTTCTGAACTACTTGAGTTCGGCCGTTGCACCGGCCTCTTCAAGCTTGGTCTTCGCGGCTTCGGCGTCGTCCTTCGATGCGGCTTCCTTCACCGCACTCGGGGCAGCTTCCACGAGGTCCTTGGCTTCCTTCAAGCCAAGCCCGGTAAGCTCACGCACCGCCTTGATGACCTGTATCTTCTTCTCGCCGATCGCGGTCAGCATGACGTCAAATTCGTCTTTGACCTCGGCTTCGGCTACATCGCCTCCGCCACCAGCTGCGGCCACGGCCACCGGGGCAGCAGCGCTCACGCCCCACTTCTCCTCGAGATCCTTGACCAGGTCCGCCACTTCGAGGACGGTCGCCGCCGAAAGTTTCTCTACAATATCCTGTCGTTCTTCTGCACTGAGTGCCATGTCTGTTTCCTCCTGACTGATGCGGGGTATACCCGTCTACTTTTCTTTGCGCCCCCGGTCGGCGCCTCACACCCGGGTGTCCCCGCCTAGGGATTTTCCTGTCGGATTCTGGCCGACAATACCTGTACAAACTGCTGCGCCGGCGCCGCCAGTACTCTCACTAGCTGCTGCGCCGGTGTCGACATCAACGCCAGCAACTGGGCCCGCAACTGGTCGCGGGTAGGCATGCTCGCGAGCTGCTTGACCCTGGCCGCGTCGAGGGCTTCGCCTTCCATGACGGCGCCCTTGATATCCAGCGCTTCATTGTCCTTCGCAAAATCCTGCAAGGCCTTGGCGACCCCGACCGGGTCGCCGTAGCCAAACGCCAATGCCGCGGGTCCGCTCAGCATCTCGGTCAGCGACTCGTAGGGCGTGTCCTTGACCGCCAGGCGGGCCAGCCGGTTCTTGGCTACCAGCACCTCGCCATCGGCTGCACGAACGTCGCGACGAAGCGTGGACATCTGCTCGACACTGAGCCCCCTGTAGTGGGCCAGTATGGCGATCGGCGCCTGCTTGAACTTGTCGTTGAGCATCTCAACGCTGGCTGCTTTTTCTTCGCGGTTCATATTACTTCTTGCTCTCGTCTCTGTTCTCTTCGTCCGGCTCAGCCCGAACGTCTATCTACTTGTCTACCGGCAACCGCCAGGTCTACTTGCGGATCAGGTCGGCAGGGTCAACCGAGATTCCCGGCCCCATCGTCGAAGACAAGCAAACGCTCTTCACGTACTGACCCTTGGCCGAGGACGGCTTGGCCTTGAGTACGCTTCCGATCAGTTGCTCCGCGTTATCACCTAACTTTCCGGCACCGAAAGAAGCCTTGCCGATAACAGCGTGCACGATACCGGCCTTGTCGACCCTGTACTCCACCTGTCCGGCCTTGAGCTCCTTGACGATTTCGGCCACGTCGTTTGTCACCGTGCCAACCTTGGGGTTGGGCATCAGCCCCCTGGGACCGAGCACGCGAGCCACCTTGCCCACTGCACCCATCATGTCGGGGGTAGCCACGGCACGATCAAAACCCGTGAAACCGTCGTCGCGGACCCTGGCTATAAGTTCATCATCGCCCACGAAGTCAGCACCGGCCTCTCTCGCTTCGTCGGCCTTGGCCCCCTTGGCAAAAACCGCCACCTTGACGTCACGGCCGGTACCGTGCGGAAGCGCCACCGTGCCGCGAACGTTCTGGTCGGCGTGCCTCGGGTCCACGTTGAGCTTCATCGCCAAGTCCACGGTCTCGTCAAAGCTGGTACCTGATCCCCCCGCGACCAACTCGATGGCCTCGGCCAGGGTGTAAGCCTTTTCGCGGTCCCGCTTGTCGGCCGACGTCGTGTATCTTTTTCCCTTGCCACCCATACTCAACCCTCTACGGTGATGCCCATGCTCCGGGCAGTCCCTTCCACTATCTTCATCGCGCTTTCGACCGAGCTGGCGTTGAGGTCCACCATCTTGGTCTCGGCTATCTCGCGGACCTGCTTCCTCGACACGCTGCCCACCTTGGTCTTGTTGGGTTCGGGTGAGCCCTTGGCCAACTTCGCTGCCTTCTTGAGCAGCATCGACGCCGGCGGGGTCTTGGTGATGAACGAAAATGACCTGTCGGCGTAAACCGTGATGATAACGGGGACGATAACGTCGCCCATCTCCTGGGTCTTCGCGTTGAACGCCTTGCAAAACTCCATGATGTTGACACCACGCTGACCGAGCGCAGGTCCGACCGGCGGGCTGGGATTAGCCTTGCCCGCTGTTATCTGAAGCTTGAGTGAATCTAAGACTTTCTTTGCCATCTTCCCTTACACGCTCAGGTCTTTTCGACCTGTACCAGTTCCATTTCGACCGAAGTCGCCCGACCGAAGATAGATATGGAAACCTTGAGGGTCCCCTTGTCCGGCCTTACTTCTTCGACGATACCGTTAAAGTCAGCGAAAGCGCCGTCCGTTATCTTGACCTGCTGGCCTACTTCGAAGCCCGCCCTCGCTCGAGGCGCGGAAGCCCCTTCTGCGATGAGCTTCATGACCTCGTCGACTTCTGCCTGCGGCACCGGCGCGGGCGTAGTGCCCCCGACAAAGCCCGACACCTTGGGCGTACCGGTGACCAGGTGCCAGTTTTCGTCGGTCAGATTCATATGCATGAGGATGTAACCGGGGTACAGGCTGCGGGTCGTTACCCGCTTTTTACCCCTGACCAGTTCGACGATCTGCTCGGCCGGCACTAGAATTTCGCCGAATTCCTCCTCCCTGCCCGAAGCGTGGATGCGCTCGAGCAGCTGCGTCTTCACCTTCCCTTCGTAGGTGGAGTAGGCGTTAACCACGTACCACTGCAGGTTGTTATCAGCCACGGCCGTTTCCATTTCCTAAAACACAAGCCCGAGAGCCATCGACAGCAGGAAGTCGACCAGGCCCAGGTATACTGCCACGAAGGCGACCACGATCAGTACAACCCAGGTAAAGGCCAGGGTTTCCTTGCGTGGAGGCCACACTACTTTCTTGAGTTCAGTCGAAACCTCGCCCAGGAAGGTTCGCGACTGCTCTATATATTCGATTACACCAGCCATTGTTTCCTATCGACCCCCCTGCCCTTCGAGCCCGAACCTCGATTTATTCCAGGAATGGCGGGTCAGGCAGGATTCGAACCTGCAGCCCTCGGATTTGGAGTCCGATGCTCTGCCAGTTAGAGCTACTGACCCTGAAGACATCGTCATTGAAGACATCATCCGGAGTGTCTCATCCTGTAGTCGCATCAAGCTCAAACCTTTCCTTCCTTGTGAATCGTGTGCGTACGGCAAGAGGCGCAGTACTTACGCCGCTCAAGCTTCTCGTTAGTGAGGCGCTTATTGCGACTCGCACGGTAGTTTTTCCGCTTGCAATCAGAACAGGCCAGCACGATTTCATCCCTCATCCCAAAACGCCTCCGCCTACTCGGTGATCTTGGTGACCACGCCGGCTCCCACCGTGCGGCCGCCTTCGCGGATGGCAAAACGAAGCCCGTCGTCCATCGCTATGGGGGTGATCAACTCAACGGCAACCGTTACC
>CAUZFM010000065.1:0-15336 GCA_963579235.1 uncultured Binatia bacterium (SeqCode) | reverse complement strand
CGCCTCCGCCTACTCGGTGATCTTGGTGACCACGCCGGCTCCCACCGTGCGGCCGCCTTCGCGGATGGCAAAACGAAGCCCGTCGTCCATCGCTATGGGGGTGATCAACTCAACGGCAACCGTTACCGTGTCGCCAGGCATCACCATCTCGGTGCCCTCGGCAAGCGTCACTACGCCCGTCACGTCGGTCGTACGGAAATAAAACTGAGGCCGGTAGCCCTGGAAAAAAGGCGTGTGCCTCCCGCCCTCTTCCTTGTTCAGGATGTAGGCCTCGGCTGCAAACTTCGTGTGCGGGGTTATCGCCCCGGGCTTGGTCAACACCTGCCCGCGCTCGACGTCTTCTTTCTTCGTGCCTCGTAGCAGGCAACCAACGTTGTCGCCCGCCTGCCCCGAATCCAGGAGCTTGCGAAACATCTCCACGCCGGTGACCGTCGTCTTCTCGGTCTCGCGGATGCCCACGATCTCGATCTCTTCGCCCACGTTGACCGTGCCCGCCTCGATGCGTCCCGTCACGACCGTGCCGCGCCCGGATATCGAAAACACGTCCTCGATCGGCATCAGGAAAGGCTTGTCTATCGCGCGCTCGGGCATAGGAATGTAAGTGTCAATGGCTTCCATCAGATCGCCTATGCACTTGGTCGCCTCTTCGTCGTCCGGGTTCTCAAGAGCCTTCAGGGCACTGCCGATCACGATCGGAATCTCATCGCCCGGAAAATCATAACTCGACAGCAATTCGCGGACCTCCAACTCAACGAGCTCAAGCAGCTCCGCGTCGTCAACCATGTCAGCCTTGTTCATGAAAACAACGATGCGAGGAACACCTACCTGCCGAGCCAGGAGGATGTGCTCCCGGGTCTGCGGCATCGGACCGTCGGCAGCCGAAACCACCAGGATCGCACCGTCCATCTGGGCAGCACCCGTGATCATGTTCTTCACGTAATCGGCGTGACCCGGACAGTCCACGTGCGCGTAGTGACGATTTTCGGTCTCGTACTCAACGTGGGCCGTCGCGATCGTTATGCCGCGCTCACGCTCCTCGGGCGCCTTGTCGATGTCCTCGAAGGCTATGAAATCTCCGCCGGTCTTCTTCGACTGGATAAGCGTTATCGCGGCCGTCAGTGTGGTCTTACCGTGGTCAACATGACCAATGGTCCCCACGTTTACGTGCGGCTTGCTGCGATCAAATTTCTCCTTGCCCATTCTTCCTCTCCTCTTCTCTTTTCTCGCGGCTTACTCAAGCCGTTCTTATCAAATCCTGTCGAGCCCACGACCGGATTTGAACCGGTGACCTCGTCCTTACCAAGGACGTGCTCTACCGCCTGAGCTACGTGGGCCTTCTCGACGCCTTGTCTTTACAACTACAGCAGCGAGCCCGTCCCCGGGCGGCGGGTAAGCGGGAGACGAGACTCGAACTCGCGACCCTCAGCTTGGAAGGCTGACGCTCTAGCCAACTGAGCTACTCCCGCAACAAACAAACAACACACGACAAGCCTTACCGCTCGAACTACTTACCCTTCTATACCTACCGTTCCTCGAGACCCTGACACCGACCACGCCGCCCGCCAACCACCACACTCCAGTAAGTGGTGGAGAGGGGAGGATTCGAACCTCCGTAGGCGTACGCCGGCAGATTTACAGTCTGCTCCCATTGACCGCTCGGGCACCCCTCCTGGCACACTTCCCCTGGAGCCGATGGCCAGACTCGAACTGGCTACCTACTGATTACAAATCAGTTGCTCTACCAGCTGAGCTACATCGGCACTCCGGGCTAAACCATCCTGGTACCGGGCACCCGCCCGTAACCACACAAACTCAGTACCCTGGTCCTCGCCACGGGGCACGTCATCAAAACACTCCCGGTAGAGCTTTTCTGCCGGGGTAAACGCCTTTTCCTATCAACCCGGTTTGAGAGAGTCAACCGCTGGAGCGCCCGGGGAACAATCCTTCGGCCACCCGGTACAGTGCAACCGCCGCCGCGGCCGACGCATTCAGCGACGCAACCCGCCCGCGCATGGGCAAGCGGGCCAATTGGTCGCAGTTGCGAGCCACCAGGGGCCTCAGCCCACTGCCCTCACTGCCCAGCACCAGCGCAGCAGGCCGTGGAGACGGCGGCGGCTCGAGAAGATCGTCGGCCTCGGCGTCAAGGCCAACTGCCCAGAAACCGGCCTGCTGGGACATTTCGATGGCCCGAGAAAGGTTGGCTACCCTGCAAACTGGCAGGTGTAGTGCGGCTCCCGCCGATATGCGCAGGACGGTAGCCGTCACCGGTGCTGCGCGCCGACCTGGCAGGACCACGGCGAGGGCCCCCGCCGCCTCGGCTGTTCTTATGACGGCACCCAGGTTCACCGGATCAGTGATCTGGTCGAGCAATAAAAGCGGCCCACAGCCGACGGCGCCATCCGGCAGTTCATGCAGAAGTTCGCGAAACTCCCTGTAAACAAAGGTTATTTCAGCCGCGACCCCACCCGACCTGACCCCTGACATCGAGTCGCATTCGTCAACAGGGACGGTCGAAACAGCGAGCCCGGCCTCGCGGGCGGCCCGGGCCAGCTGTTGCGCGCGCGCCGGGGCCCCTTCGTCAACGTAAACGCAGTGCAGCTCGGAGGGGCCGGCCATGGCTTCTTCCACGGCATGGGCCCCGCCGGCCACCATGCGTTCACCCCTGGCCGGTCTGCGGCGCGCACCCGGGGGGCCTCTTCTGCCTGCCCGGCCGACGTAATCGTCTCTTCTACCCCTACCCACTGTTACTCATCTCCATCGTCGCCCGCCCTCAGGCCTATTGCACTAAAACCCGGCTGCCGCTGTCCAGCCCGGGCTTGAGAGGGCCGACGTTTACAGGACCGGCCCGCATGACTACACTGATACTCATCCGCGAAGCGGCCCCGCAAGCACCGGGGACCTGTCTATACCGGGATTTCCTATGGGTAAAACCCTGCGCCGTTACATGATGCGCGAACTGGGCTCGGCCTTCATGACAGGGCTGGGCGTTTTCACGTTTATACTACTGGTTTCACGCATGTTGGAACTGGTCGACCTCGTCATGGCCAGGGGCGTACCCGGCTACCGGGTGGCGCAGATTTTTGCCTACGTGCTTCCCGGCTTCCTTGAAATCACCTTCCCCATGGCCCTGTTGCTCGCGGTGGTGGTGGTATTCGGCCGCCTGGCCAGTGACGGGGAGTTGGTGGCCATGCGAACGGCCGGCCTCAGCCTCTACCAGATGCTCGGTCCCGTGCTGCGCTTTGCCCTCATCATCTCTGTGGCGACCTTCCTGCTGTCGGCCTGGGCCCGGCCCTGGGCTAACAACGCCATAAAGGAGACCCTACTGGAGGTAGCCAGGGAGCGGGCTACGGCGGCACTCAGGCCAAAGATGTTCAACAACGACTTCAGTGGCCTCGTGGTATACGTGGACCGCATTGACCAGGAGAACGGGGTCATGGACGGAGTCATGGTGGCCGACGAGCGCGACAGTTACCGCCGTACGAGCATGATGGCCAAGCGGGGACGGGTCATCAGCCCCCCGGGCGACAGCAACCTCTACCTGCAGCTGCTCGACGGAACCAGCCTGTCGTTTCACGCCGGGCAGGAAAGCTACGACAAAACCGTGTTCGACTCGCTTGAGGTCAACCTCGCACTGGCCAACATGAAAACGGTGGCAGGCGGAAAACCAAGACCCCGCGATATGTACCTGGGCACCCTGCTGGCCAGCAGGCGTCGCCTCCTGGACGTGGGCGACCGGGCGCTGGAGGAGACAATAGAGCTGAATCGCAAGCTGATCATGCCGATGGCCGCGCTGGTGCTGGCCCTTTTCGGGGTGCCCCTGGGCATACAGAAAACCCGAACAGTCCGGGCACGCGGCTTCGCCGTGAGCCTGGTGGTCATCCTCGGATATTTCCTCTTGTTTACAGGTTCCATCACCATCGCCCGCAGTGCCGCGGCGCCACCGGTCCTGGTCATGTGGTTGCCCAACCTCATTTTTGCCGTCGGTGCGCTGCTGCTCACCGACAGGGCCGCGCGCGACCGGCTCCAGTACCCACCCATGGCCACCTGGCCGCTGTTGCTGCGGCGCCGTGGAAAAGGAAACGCCGGCTCGTGAACATCCTCGCCCGCTACGTAGTCAAGCATTACCTCAAGGTCTTCGGACTCTGTCTTTTTGCCAGTTCCGGACTGTTTCTGGTCGTAGATTTTTTTCAGAAAATAGGAGACCTCGCTACCTATGACCCCGGCGCCCTTGCCCTGGCCGGATACTTTGTCTTCAAGCTTCCAAGCATACTGGCCGAGATCTATCCTGCCTGTTCCCTGCTCGCCGTGCTCCTGAGCCTGGGCGTGCTCGCCCGTCACCGTGAGACCCTGGCCATGCGGGCCTGCGGCGTGACGACCTGGCAGGTGGCCATTCCCATGCTTGCCGTTTCGGCTGCCATCACCATGGTCGCGCTGCTGGCCAACCTCACCGTGGTGCCGGCCGCGACTGCCCAATCACGCTACATAAACGACATGTCGATAAAGAAGAAAGCGTTCCGCGGCTTCTACAACGTCAACTCGCTGTGGTTCCAGGGAGCCGAGGGTTTTTTCAACGTCGACTACTTCGACGCCAACAACCGGGCGCTGTATGGCCTTACCCTGTACGAGGCCGGCCCCGAGTTCCGGCTGGACCGCATAGTGGAAATCCCCGCCGCCCGCTGGCGCAACGACGCGTGGGAGCTCGACCAGGGAACGGTCAAGACCTTCACCTCGGCAGGCGAAATCCTCGCACGGAACCTCGAACCCGGCGAGTTCGCAGTCGACATCACCCTCGACGAGTTGCTGGCCAACCGGCGGCGCCCCTCCGAGTTCAACCTGGCCGAGCTCAGGGAGCAGATAAAACTGATGAAGGCCCGCGGCCTGAACACCGACGGCTACGTGGTCGACATGTACGTAAAGGCGGCGTGGCCGGTGTCGGGGCTGGTAATGGTGCTGCTGGGCATCCCGCTGTCGCTGCGGGGCCGGCCCCGGGGCGCGGTGGCGCGCAACCTCGGCGTGGGCCTGGCCGTGGGATTTGCCTACTGGGTCACCATGGCTGTCGCTGTATCTGCCGGTCGCAACGGCGCGATGTCGCCCGCCCTGGCCGCTTGGACAGCCAATGCGGTGTTTTCGCTGGTGGCGGCGTCACTCTATCTCGGCCGCGGACTGCGCTGACCAGCTGCCAGGCGCGGCGGCGCGAGGGCAGGCCTCAGGGCAGAGCGGCGATCGCGAGCAGGCCGGTCGTTTCATCCAGCCCGAGCATGAGGTTCATGTTCTGCACCGCTTGTCCGGCCGCGCCTTTGCCGAGGTTGTCTATGGCGGTCATCACCAGCAGCAGTCCGCTCTGGCTGTGCTCACGCCACGCGATCTCGACCATGTTGGTGCCCCGCACCCTGGCCAGCGACGGCACGCCCTCCCCGCCCAGCAGGCGAACGAAGGGCTCGTCGGCGTAGGCCCGGGAAAAAGCGCTGCTGACATCCAGCCCTTCGGCCGGCGCAACGTAGCAGTGGCTCAGCAGCCCCCTGGACAAGGGCAGCAACTGGGGAGTGAACAGGAGCCTGGAAGCGTCTACTCCGTGGGCCTCGAGTTTCTCGACCATCTCGGGTTGGTGGCGGTGCTCGCCTACCTTGTAAGGCTTGATGTTCTCGTTAACCTCGGCGAACAAGCCTTCCCGTAATGCCGTCCGCCCTGCACCGCTGGTGCCCGACTTGGAGTCGATGATAATAGGTCCCCGGGTCTGCCCTGCCAGCGGCAGCAGCCCGAACAAAGCGCCCGTGGGGTAGCAGCCGGGATTAGCCACCAGCCGGGCCTCGGCCAGCTCGCTCCTGGCAAACTCGCTGAGTCCGTACACGGCGCCCTCGAGCAGCTCTGGACAAGGATGATCACCGTACCACTGCTGGTAGACATCGAGGCTGTCAAAGCGAAAATCTGCGCCCAGGTCGACGACCCGCAGGCCGGCCGCCAACAGCCCTGAGACCAACGGCCCTGAACTGCCGTGCGGAAGCGCCATGAAAGCCAACTCGGTATTGCCCACTACGTTGTCGACGCTGGCCGACACCAGTTCGAGATCCAGGCCGGCGAGCCCGGGATGGACAGAGGCCAGCGGAGAGCCGGCGTCCCGTTCTGAAGTAACGGTAGTGACCTCGACCCCGGGGTGGGCGGCCAGCAGGCGCAGCAACTCTGCACCCGCGTAGCCGGTCGCACCCACGACGGCCACCCGGACACGGGTTGCTGCTGTCATGGTCCCGCTACCTCTTGGAGAATTGAGGCCGTTTACGAGCCTTGTGGTGACCGTATTTCTTTCGCTCGACCTCGCGCGCGTCGCGCGTGAGATAGCCGGCCTTCTTCAGCGCCGGCCTGAGGTCGGGCTGCATTGCAATAAGGGCGCGGCTGACCGCGTGCCGCACGGCCGAAGCCTGGGCCGAAACCCCTCCGCCGCGAACCCGCACAGAGAGATCGTAGGAACCGGCCGTACCGGTGACCTCAAAGGGTTGGGCAATGATCATCCGCGCAGTGGGCCTGGGAAAGTAGTCTTCCTGCGTGCGCTCGTTGACCGTGACCTTGCCATCGCCGGCAACCAGGGACACTCGCGCAATAGCACTCTTGCGCCTGCCGGTTGCCTCGTTAGCAGGCGACGCGGCCTTCCTGCTGCCGCTGTCGGCAGTCCCGCTGTCTGCTGCTGCAGCGCCCCGGGCCCGTGAAGTCTTTCCTATTATAGCCATCTATTACTCCGCTTATTCTCTCGTTGCCCTCTTAAGGGGACTCTTCACAGCACCGCTCTTCGCAGCTCGCCCAAGCCGGCTCTTCAAGCTGGCAACTGCTCGGGTGCCTGGGCCACGTGGGGGTGCTCTTCGCCAGCGTAGATCTTTAACTTAAGCGCCAACTTACGACCAAGCCTGCCCGGGGGCAACATTCCTACCACCGCCTTCTCTATTACCTGCTCGGGACGGGTCTCGAGCAGACGGCCGGCGGTGGTCTCGGTTATGCCTCCGGGAAAGCCGCTGTGCCGGTAGTATATCTTGCCCTGGAGCTTGTTGCCCGTGAGCACCACCTTGCTTGCGTTGGTCACTACCACGAAGTCCCCGCAATCCACGTGGGGCGTAAAAGCCGGGTTGTGTTTACCCCTGAGCACGTGGGCGATCCTGGTCGCGAGGCGACCTAGAACCAGGCCCTCCGCGTCCACGACGTACCACTTACGCGCTTCGCGTGCGGCTTCTACTGACAGGCTTCTGGTGACCTTCTGCATACTTGGCTCCCGTACATGACGGGACTCCTCAATTCCTCGTAACTCAATTCCTCACGGCCGACCGGTGTCGGCCCAAAATAACAAATGGCGGGGCCGACGAGACTCGAACTCGCGACCTCCGGCGTGACAGGCCGGCATTCTAACCAGCTGAACTACGGCCCCACCGCGCGCTGACAGGGCCAACGCGGTCTGCTTGGGTAACAGTTACGCCCACCAGCATCAAGTAGCGGGGCCTGAGTAGACGAAATGGTGGGCGGTGGCAGGCTCGAACTGCCGACCCTCGGCTTGTAAGGCCGATGCTCTCCCAACTGAGCTAACCGCCCCTGGTTTTCGCCGAAGCCCCCGCCGCAGCGGAAAATTCGTCCGGCGACCGCACCCGTCAGTGGGTGACCAGGCCTTTTTCGTCCTTGTCGCCGTCGCTGGCCGGTGCCGGGGTCGCGGTCGGGGTCGGCGTCATGGCAAGCGGCAGCAGACCGACCGGTTTCTCGTTGATAAACACCGAGTCACGGCCATCGGGAAGCTGCAGCGCCGTGTTGAGCACCGAGTCTACTTCTTCGACCGGTACCATCTCGACAGCCTTGCGAACCGTGGCCGGGATCTCGGCAATGTCCTTGGTGTTCTCGGCCGGCATGAGGATCTTCTTTATGCCTGCGCGGTGGGCCGCCATGACCTTTTCCTTCAGGCCACCGATAGGAAGGACCCGGCCTCTCAGGGTAATCTCGCCCGTCATCGCCACGTCGGGGTCTACTGGCAAACCGGTAAGCGCCGAGACCAGCGAGGTGGCCAGGGTGATGCCGGCCGAGGGTCCGTCCTTGGGAATGGCCCCCTCGGGAACGTGGATGTGAACGTCCACCTTCTGGTAGAAATCATTGGCCAGGCCCAGCTCGTAGGCCCGTGATCTCACGTAGCTCATGGCTGCCTGGGCTGATTCCTGCATGACGTCACCGAGCTGCCCGGTGATGGTCAGCTTACCCTTTCCCGGAAGAACGGTGACTTCCGTATTAAGCAGCTCGCCGCCGTTCTCGGTCCAGGCCAGCCCGGTAGTAACACCGACCAGGGGCTCGACCTCGGCACGACCGTAGCTGAAACGCTTGGGGCCCAGGAACTTTTCAACCTTGCGTGGAGTAACACGCACGGGCTTGGGGTCTTTTTCGTCGACTATCTTCACCGCCACCTTACGGCAGATAGAGGCTATCTCTCTTTCCAGGTTCCGCACTCCGGCTTCCTTGGTGTAGTGCCTCACGAGGTGCAGCAAGGTAGCGTCGGGGAACTCGACCTGTTCTTCGGTCAGTCCGTTGGCCTTTCTCTGCTTACGGATCAGGAACCTACTGGCGATATTACGCTTCTCCAGCTCGGTGTAGCCGGCTATGCGGATGATCTCCATACGATCCTGCAGCGGACGAGGAATGGCGTCCAGGCTGTTTGCCGTGGTCACGAACATCACCTTGGACAAGTCGTAGTCTACGTCGAGGTAGTGATCGTTGAAGCTACCGTTCTGCTCAGGATCAAGCACTTCAAGCATCGCCGACGCCGGGTCTCCCCTGAAATCAGCAGACATCTTGTCTATTTCGTCGAGCAGGAACACCGGGTTTCCCTTGCCGGCCTTCTTCATGCTCTGGATGATCTTGCCCGGCAAAGCACCGATGTAAGTGCGGCGGTGACCGCGTATTTCGGCTTCGTCGCGCACACCACCAAGCGAGATACGAACAAACTCACGCCCCATCGATCGCGCGATCGAGCGCCCCAGCGAGGTCTTGCCTACGCCGGGAGGGCCAACGAGACACAGGATCGGGCCCTTGATCTCTCCCACCAGCTTGGTCACGGCCAGGTACTCGAGAATGCGTTCCTTGACCTTCTCCAGCCCGTAGTGATCTTCGTCGAGAACAGCGCGGGCCTTCTCGATATCGATGTCGTCGCCGGTGTAGTCTTCCCAGGGAAGGCACAGCATCCAGTCGATGTAGTTGCGCACCACCGTGGCTTCGGCCGACATGGGCGACATCATCTTGAGCTTCTTCAGCTCTTTCTCGGTCTTTTCGCGGGGTTCCTCGGGCATCGACGAAGCCTCTAGAGCTTCCTCGAGCTCCTGCACCTCGTTCTTGAACTCGTCCTTTTCGCCGAGTTCTTTCTGGATAGCCCGCATCTGCTCGTTCAGGTAGTACTCCTTCTGGGTCTTCTCCATCTGCTTCTTGACCCTGGAGCGAATGCGTTTTTCGACCTCAAGGATTTCCATCTCCGAGCGCATAAAACCCAGCACCTTCTCAAGCCGTTCGGACACGCTGAAGGTCTCGAGCAGAGACTGCTTATCTTCGAGCTTGACGCCGAGGTGCGAAACAATCGTATCGGCCAGCCGCGAAGGCTCGTCTATGGAGGCCACCGTGCCGGCCATCTCCGGCGGGATCTTCTTGTTGAGCTTTACGTAGGATTCAAAAGCCGTATTGACGCTGCGCAGCAGTGCCTCCATCTCGGACTCGTCGCCTTGGACCTCCTCTACTTCGTCGACCTCGACCTCGAAGAAATCCTCGGTGCCGCCGAAGGACTTGATGACGGCGCGGCGCTTTCCTTCAACGAGCACCTTGACCGTGCCATCGGGCAGACGCAGCAGCTGGACGATGGTGCCTATGGTGCCCACCGGGTGAATATCGTCCACGTCGGGGTCGTTGGTCTTGGCGTCTTTCTGGGCCGCCAGCAGAATTGACTGGTCCCTGTCCATGGCCGCCTCGAGAGCTGCGATCGACTTCGCCCTGCCGGCGAACAGCGGCATCACCATGTGTGGAAAAACTATGATGTCGCGCAGCGGCAACAGGGGAATGTGGCCCTGCGTCTCCAGTGAATCGCCCCCGTCTTCTTCAGTTTCAGGAGCCGAAGTCTCGTCACCAAGGGCCATGGATTCTTTTTCTTTAGACATATTTTTTCTGCTGTTCCTTCCAGGTGTTCCGGCCGAAGGCCAGTTGTTATCAGCCGACCTTAGAAGCCGAGGAGAAGACCATCAACGGCTTCTCCTTCTTCTCGACCACTTCCTTGGAAATGACCACCTCTTCCACGTCGGGCATGGAAGGCACGTCGTACATGGCATCGAGCATGATGTTTTCCATGATGGCTCTCAGCCCGCGCGCGCCTGACTTGCGTTCCAGTGCTTCGCGCGAGATGGCCTCGAGGGAACCATCGGTAAACGTCAACTTGACGTTCTCCATCTCGAACAGCTTGGTATACTGCTTGGTCAGAGCGTTCTTGGGCTCTTTCATGATGCGCACCAAAGCGGCCTCGTCAAGGTCGTGCAGGGACGTAATTATCGGCAGCCGGCCCACGAACTCGGGGATGAGTCCGAACTTGAGAAGGTCCTCTGTCTGCAGCTCGCCGAGCATACTGCGGTCGTTTTCGTCTTTTCCGCCCACGTCGGCGCCAAAGCCCATGCCATTCAAACCGACCCTTCGACTGATGATATCGTCGAGGCCAACGAAGGCGCCTCCGCAGATGAAAAGTATGTTGGTGGTGTCCACCTGCAGGAATTCCTGCTGGGGGTGCTTGCGGCCGCCCTTGGGCGGAACGCTTGCCGTGGTTCCTTCGATGATCTTGAGCAGCGCCTGCTGTACGCCCTCGCCCGACACGTCGCGGGTGATAGACGGGTTGTCACTCTTGCGGGCCACCTTATCGATCTCGTCGATGTAGACAATGCCGCGCTGGCACTTCTCAACGTCGTAGTCGGCGTTCTGCAGGAGGCTCAGGATGATGTTCTCGACGTCTTCGCCTACGTAGCCCGCCTCGGTGAGGCTGGTGGCATCGGCTATCGCGAAGGGAACCTGGAGAAATCGTGCGAGGGTCTGCGCCAGCAGGGTCTTACCGCTACCGGTAGGACCGACGAGCATGATATTGGACTTCTGCAGCTCGACCTCGCCGGTGACCATGCCCGAGTCGATACGCTTGTAGTGGTTGTGAACGGCGACCGAAAGAACGCGCTTGGCCTCGTCCTGGTCGACCACGTACTGGTCGAGGACCTTGCGGATATCAACCGGCCGCGGCACCGAAGAAACGGCGCTGATGGCCTCTTCCTGGTCACACTCCTCGGCGATAATATCGTTGCAGAGGTCGATGCACTCATCGCAGATGTAAACGGTCGGACCCGCTATAAGTTTGCGGACCTCTTCCTGTCCCTTTCCGCAGAAAGAACATACGAGGTCGCGAGTGCTGTCTTCTCCGTTTTTCGGCATTAAGTAAGCCTGGCGTCTCCGTTACTCTTTTTCGTCCTTCGACGAAGTCCTGCTACCACCAGTTCCGCCTATTTACTGTCGGGCCGCTGCTCAATGACTTCGTCGATGATTCCGAACTCAACTGCCTGCGCCCCGTCCATGAAATGGTCCCGGTCGGTGCTTTCCTCTATTGTAGCAAGATCCTGCCCCGTGTGTCTCGCCAGTATTTCGTTAAGTAGTGCCCTCACTCGCAGGATCTCGCGCGCCTGTATGTCCACGTCGGTGGCCTGGCCCTGCGCACCGCCCAGCGGCTGGTGTATCATCACCCGCGAATGGGGCAGTGCGTAACGTTTACCCTTGGCACCCGCAGCCAGTAAAACAGCGCCCATGCTCGCGGCCTGCCCCAGGCAGAGGGTCGACACCGGCGGGCGGATATACTGCATCGTGTCATAGATGGCCAGCCCCGCCGTGACATGCCCGCCGGGTGAGTTGAGGTAGAGAAAAATATCTTTCTCCGGGTCCTCGGCCTCGAGGAACAGCATCTGTGCCGTCACCAGCGCCGCCGTCGTATCGTCGACCTCGCCGCTGAGAAAGACTATCCGCTCCTTCAGCAGTCGAGAGAATATGTCGTAAGAACGCTCGCCACGGCCGGATTGTTCGACCACTATAGGTACAAGATTCATACAGCGACCCTAGCCCGTTTGGAGGGGGGCGGCAACATCGGCCGGGTCGACTTCCACGTCCTTGAGCGTCGCCTGCTCAACCAGGCAATCCATGGCCTTGTCCCTGAGCATCCCCACCCTGAGATCGGCCACGGCCCCCGGCTGGGAGTAGTGCTTGCGTAGTTCGCCCGCGCGCTCACCGGCTGCGGCCAGCTGCTCCCCCACCCGCTTCTCCATCTCTTCGGGCTCCACGCCGAGGCTCTCGGCCTCGGCCACCGCGTCGAGCACAAACCCCGCCCGCACCCGCTTCTCGGCCTCGGGCTGGACGATGCCCTTGAGCTCGTCGAACTTGTCGCGCGGAATGTCGCGCATTCCCATCTCGCCCAGCATGCTCATGGCAGTGCGCTCGACCAGCAGCGGCGGCAGGTCAAGCTTGCTCTTGCCCACCAGCGTCTCGAGCAACTCGCCACGCACGCGTCGGTCGGCTTCCTGCGAAGCACGCTCGTGCAGTTCTCCGCTTACCTTCTCTCGCAGAGAGGCCAGGTCCTCGATTCCGTCCCAGCCGAGTTCGGCCGCAAACGAATCGTTGAGCGCAGGTACTATCTTGTTCTTGATCTCCCTGACCGTGACCTGGAAGCGCACCAGGCGGCCGGCCACTTCGGAGTCCTCGCCGTTGTTTTCTGGAAAGCGCACGTCTATGGGCGTGGGAATGCTGCGGGTCACGCCCAGCAGGCCACGCTCGAAGTCGTCGGGCAGGTTGCCACTGCCCACTTCCACCTGCTGGCCATCCCTGGTGTAGCGATCCAGGGGCTGGCCCTCGAGGCTGGCGTACATGTCCATCGTTATGACATCGCCCGCCTGGACGTTGACCCTGTCTTCCTCGGCCTCGAGCACCGCCATGCGCTGGCGCAGCGATTCCATGGCCTCGTTGACCTGGTCGTCTTCCACTCGAGCGACCTTGCGGTCAGCCTTTGAGCGCTTGTAGCGGCCGAGCTTCACCTTGGGGCGGATCTCCACGGTGGCCTCAAACTTCAAGCCCTCGGCGGGCTGGTACTCGCGGCTGGTCAAATGTGGCGGGCCAACGATATCGAGCTCGTGCTCACGCACTACCTCGATAAAGGCGTCCTCGATGAGACGGCCGATGACATCCTCTCGGACCTCGCCGCCGTATTCCTGCTCGAGAATCTCGCGTGGAGCCTTGCCCTTGCGGAAACCCTTTACCTTGGCCTTACCCGCTATGTTGCCGAAAGCCGTGGTCATTTCGGCCTCGACGCGCTCGCTGTCCACACTGACGACGAGCACCCTGCTCACCGAATCGTTCTTCTTAACTTTCGCCTGTATTCCAGCCATGTTCCTGCTTCGCTCCTGCCTGTACCGTTAAATGCTTCTGGTGCGAGAGGGGGGACTCGAACCCCCAACCGCATAGCGGGCTGGATCCTAAATCCAGTGCGTCTGCCAATTCCGCCACTCTCGCCCCCGCCCCGACTGGCACAACCGTGGGTCAGGCCGCCCGGGCGAGGCGGCAATAATAGGTGCAAAACCTCGCCGATGCACACTCTGCTGTAATGATGTTCGTGGAGCCCGCAGCGGGTGCCGGCGCGGGCGGATACACCCGTGTCCCACCCCGCGACACCGTGTGATAGGGCGGCGGCCCCCAACGGGGTCCCGCCTTTCGGCCGCTGAAAATCGCAGCCCCCGGGAGTTACAGCCCTAGGGCATGGTCGTGCTTGTAGTCGAGGTGGTGCTGCCCGACACGGTCTGCTCGGCCGCGGGGCCGACTATCCTGGACGGGCAATCCAGGCTCACCTGCTGATTGACCACCAGCTGCATCACCATGAGCGCGTCAAGCGCGGTCACGCTGCCATTGCCGTTAATGTCGCACAAGTGCAGCGGGCACTCGACTGACCTGCCCACGGCGTAGGCAAGGATCAACGGAGCATCGGCTATGCTCACCGAGCCACTGCTGTTTGAGTCACCGCAGGGCAGCGAGCAGGACGGGTACGAACAGTAGTCACCGTTCTCCTGGTTACCGTCGTCGCACTCCTCGCCCATGTGGCCCTGCGGCTCGCGCTCGCCGTTGCCACAGCAGTCATCCACGTAGGATGCAGGATTGCAGTCGCCCTCGTGGCAGGTATCGCCGGTGGTGCAGCTGTTCTCATCGTCGCAACCGAGTGTGTTGTAGCTATGCATGCAGCCCGAATAAGGCTCTTCGCTAATGCAGTAGTCGGTGGTGCACAGGTTGTCATCATCGCAACTGACATCATCGGTCACGCAGTCACCTGCAACGCAGCGATCGTTCTCAGTGCACACGTCGTCATCGCTGCAAGCGTGGTTGTCGTTGGGCGCGTTGCCGCAGCCGCTTGACGGATCGCAGCTGTCAGTCGTGCAGGAGTTCGTGTCGTCGCAGTCCTGGGCCGACGTGTCCGTACCCTCGCAGGCACCCATGCCGTTGCACTGATCGCCCGTCGTACAGGCATCTCCGTCGTCACAGGAGGCGGTGTTGTACTGATCGACGGCGCATCCAGACTCCGTACATATGTCGTCGGTGCAAGGGTTATCGTCGTTGCAGTTGGAGTCTGTGTAGTCATACGCGCACAGGCCGGTCATCGGGTCGCAAGTATCAACTGAACAGTCGGCTTCATCACTACACGAAACGTCCATGCCCCCACTGACGCATTCCCCCATTTCGCAATGATCCAGCAAGGTGCATAGATCGTCGTCGAATTCACAGCTGTCAGTATTGTCTGTGTATTTGCAGCCCTCGGCAGCATCGCAAGTGTAGTCGGTGCAAACGTCGCCGTCGTCGCAGTCCAGGGAATCAACGTGCTCGCAGATACCCGCAGAGCACTCCGTTATGGTGCACTCGTTATCGTCGTCGCAGGAGGCGCCGTCTGTCTCGTTGCCGTTGTCGGTGCAGCTGCCACCGCCGTCGCAAGTATCATCGACCAGGCATTCGTCGCCCTGGGTACCGCAGGCAAAGCCTACGCTCTCATCGTTGACGTCGCAGGCACCGGCCAGGCAGCTGTCGGCGTTGCTGCACTCGCTATCGCTCGCGCTGCCACAGGTCGTGCCGTCAGTTTCGTTGCCGTTGTCGGTGCAGCTGCCACCGCCGTCGCAAGTATCATCGACCAGGCATTCGTCGCCCTGGCTACCGCAGGCAAAGCCTACGCTCTCATCGTTGACGTCGCAGGCACCGGCCAGGCAGCTGTCGGCGTTGCTGCACTCGCTATCGCTCGCGCTGCCACAG
>CAUZFM010000064.1:0-15929 GCA_963579235.1 uncultured Binatia bacterium (SeqCode) | reverse complement strand
TGTGCAACGAAACGTACATAACGCCGGGGTCGTCGTAGAAGCGGTGCTGAGTGCCGTTGCCGTGGTGGACATCCCAGTCCACGATCAACACGCGTTCCACGCCGTGCACTCGTCTCAGGTGCTGGGCTACGACGGCCACGTTGTTGAACAGGCAGAATCCCATCGGGTGATCGCGCTCAGCATGGTGACCCGGCGGCCTGAGAGCAGCAAAGCCGTTGTCTACGCGGCCCTCTACTATGGCATCGGCCAGGGCCATGGCACCGCCCGCGGCCAGGCGGGCGGCCTCGAAGGAATCCTTGCAGGCAACCGTGTCGGCATCGAAGCGGGTGAGCGCGGAGCCGGCGCTGCCGGCCACCAGCGAAACGTGCTGCTGGTCATGCACCGCCAGCAGCTCCGCGTCGTTGGCCGCGCGAGCCTCGACGCGCACGAGCGACGAGTGCCGCGGCTCGTCGAACAACAGGTCCAGGGCGGCCAGGCGTTCGGCGCGCTCGGGATGCCCCGCCCCGGGGTCGTGGAGACGGAACCTGTCGTCGCGAAGCAAACCGGTGACAGCCACGCCCTCGGTCTAGCCCGGATAGCTGCCCCGGGCCAGCAGGCAGTCCGCTATCAACCGGCTCGACCTCTACCTTGACAGCCGCAGGCACCGCACCTAGCGTGAGCCCTGCACGATGTTCGGCATAGGACCCACGGAACTTATTGTAATACTGGTCATCGCCCTGCTGGTGATAGGCCCGAAGAAGCTACCCGACCTGGCGAAGTCACTGGGCAAGGGACTGGCCGAGTTCCGGCGGGCCACCTCCGACATCACCACCGAGCTCGACAACGCGCGCATCGTTGTGCAGGACCAGGTGGAACAGGCCGCCAGTGCCCACGATAAAAACATAGACAAAAAACGCGTGCCCGCCAGTTCCGAGGCTGAGAGTTCCGAGACTGGCAGCGCTGATCCCGACAGCGCTGAGCCCGATATCGACGACGACAAAGACGGCGATAAGCGGAACGACGACTGATGGCCGAGCTCGAGCTTCCGCTCAGCGGCCACCTCGAAGAGCTAAGGCGCAGGCTGGGCATCGCCGTGGTTGCAACCCTGGGGGCCTTCGCCCTGTGCTACCCCGGGTCGGAATTCTTTTTTGACCTGCTCACAAAGCCGCTGTTCAGCGCTGCCGAGGGAACGCCAGGGGTAAAACTCATAGGCACAGGAGTGGCCGAGGCCTTTTTCACGCGCTTGAAGGTGGCACTGGTAGCAGCGCTGTTCGTCGCCCTGCCCGTCATCCTCTACCAGTTGTGGCTGTTCATCCTGCCGGCGCTGCGGCTGGGAGAAATCCGCTACCTGCGTTCCTTCGTATTCTTCGGCTCGATGTTTTTCGTCGCCGGCGGCGTGTTCTGCTACCGCGTGGTATTTCCCGTCGGCTTGCCCTTCTTCCTGGCCGAGTACAGCCGCATAGGCATAGAGCCCACCCTGCGCATCAGCGAGTACCTGTCTTTTACCTCGCGCATGCTGCTGGCCTTCGGGCTCACCTTCGAGATGCCCATCGCGACTTTCTTCCTGGCCAGAATGGGGCTGGTCACCCATGTAACCTTGCTGCAGAAAGGACGCTACGCTGTGCTGGTCATGTTCGTGGTGGCCGCCATACTGACGCCACCCGACGCCGTGTCGCAGATGCTGATGGTGCTGCCGCTGTTGCTGCTGTACCTGCTCTCGATTGGCGTGGCCTGGGCATTCGGCCGCGAGCGCAAGGCCGACACTGACAACTCCGATACCGGCAACGACGACTGACCACCGTCACTACCGACCGATCAGTCGCGCAGTTCGTCGAGCAGATCGCTGGACTGCAACTCGACCAGCGCGGGCGGCAGCTCAGACGCGGACACCAACAACACGTCGTCTATGTCGGCCAGCACGGCGACTACCTGCTGGCAGAAACCCGGCACCGCCAGCAAGGCCACGAGAGCCCGGCCTTCACGGTAATGCGGCAGCGCGGTCCTGATAACGCCGGCGCCCTCGTAGGACTCGAGCAGGACCTTGAGATGCACGCACTCCCTGCGCGGCAGGTCGACAAACAGCAGGTACAGGCCCAGCCCTTCGCTGTAAGCATCGGCAGGCCACGAGGACGGCGGGCCGTCTTTCACAGGATCCGCCATCAGTGGTAGGCCACGGTCACGTCGAAGTAGAGGTAACCCTGCTCTTCGCAGCTGTCGCATTCCACGCGCACCACGCGCACGCGCCTGTCCTGGTCACCGGCGGTGCCTTCGCCCAGGCTCTTCATGCGGCCGCCGCAGTGGCAACGCCGGCGCTCGATTTCCGCGTCGATCTCTTTGAACCCGCCGACCTTCTTCGCGGTATCAGCGCTGCCCCCGGGCAGCATCCTGAGCTTGCGGGCGAGCAACCGGCGCCTGGCCAGCCTCCAGCCGGCGAACGACAGCGCCACGATGAGCGCCAGCCCGAGCGCAAAAAACACGACTCAGCGCCCGAAGTGTGTGTAGAGCGACGGCAGTTCCATGGGGATCTCCTCGCTCGGCAGGTCCGCCATGGGCGGGGTGACGCCTACCCGGTAACGGCTGATAAAATCCTGGTCCACCTCCACGCGCAGGGCCGACAGGGGGCCACTGATGCGCAACGGCACACGCAGGTTCCGGTCTACCCCCAGCTCGAGCACGCAGTCGAGCTCAAGGCTGGCCGGTTTCGTGCCGGCTGTAGCCCTGTCGCTAACGGCCAGGCGACCGGAGCCTGACAGGCGACCACCACTGAGGCGCCCACCCTCAAGACGAACGTCCAGGTCAGCTATGAGAACGCCGTCGCCGTCGCTCACGAAGTCCATCGCCAGGCGGTCAAATCCCGTGGCTGCGGCAGCACCGGAAGCAACGTCGACCGGCCTACCCTCCAGCGCTGCCCGGACTGCACCCTTCAGGTCCACACCGGCCAGCACGCCGTCGTGCAGGGCCAGGCGGCCCGCAGACTTGAGCTCACTGCGGTTCGGGCCACCGTGGTCGGCCATGGCGTCAATTGCGCCGCTTACCTGCAAACCCTCCAGGCCGCTGACGTCGACGAGCAACGCCTCCACGTCAGCGTCGTTGATGACAACGCTCAGCCGTATATCCCTGCCCTCGGGGTCCTCCCCCCCGCTGTCCAACGATACCCCGCTGACCAATGATACCGCGCCACCCACCGACACCGTGCCGTCCCAGATGGCCATGTTCATGGCGTTGAGGCGGAATACATCCTTCCACCACACCAGCCCCGAGCGCGCGTCGCTGAGCGTCACCGGGCCGGCCGTGAACTCGCGGGCCTTGAAAGAAGCCGACAGGTCAGCGTTAACGCTGTAGATAGCACCCGCAAAACTCGTGTCGGTGGCCTGCATCTGCAACCAGGGCAGCGGCGAGAGATCCACCGAGTCGGCGGTCACCTCGTAGCGCAGTGCCGTGGCCTCGGGCGTGCCGGTGAGTTTGAGGGTTCCCGTCAGCGTGGTCTGCGGCACCAGCTCACCCTCCAGTCCGAAGTCAGCCAGGAGGGCGGCCAGCTCCACACCCTCGGCCTGCACCCTCATCGAAGCCTCCGCCGACCTACGTCGGCTCAGCCAACCCAGGGCCGTAAAGTCCTGTCCGTAGGCACTGAGAGAGGCGCTCTTTACGCGTAGCCTGGAATCGTCCAGCGACATGGTCGACTGCAGCTCGAGGCGATCGCGACGACCGTACATGTCCAGCCCCACCGAGCCCGTGACTCCGAACAGCAGCGGCTCGGCCGGCATATCATCGTTGCCACGCTCGCCAATGAAGCCACCACCCTTGATGTCGAGGGCAAGCTCGCCCACCAGCCACGGCGGCAACCAGTCACCGATGGCTCCCCGCAGCAACTGCGGCGAGCCTCCGCTCACGGCGACTTCAAAATCCAGGCCGTGACCACCCGTGGGCCCGGCCCCGGCCAGCAGGGTGCCCGACGAACTCACCGTGCCGCCGCCGGCGGGACTCGCCTCTACGGTGAACGCCAGTCCTCCGTTCGCAGCAGTCCAGAAATCACCTTCCAGCTGCCCGAGCTCCAGGGTCAGCGGGGGGTCGTAGCTGTTGTCCAGCAGCTGAACGCTACCGTCGATCACCGATCGCACTTGCGCGAGCAGTGCCAGCGCGAGCTCGCCGGGACGCTGCCCGGGTTCCCCGCTCGATAAAAGATGCTCGCCGTCCCCGTCGACCTCCAGGCGAAGCGTGGGCGCTACAACTTCTATGCCGGCGGCTTCCACCCTGCCAATGAGCAAGGGCAGCAGGCGCGGACGTATGCGCACCAACTCGGCCGTGAGCACTTCAACGGCCGGCTGCTTGCCACGTTTTACGCTGATGACCACGTCGCTGATCTCGGCGGCCGGACGGGGAAAGAAAACCAGGCCCGCGACGCCGTATTCGGCCGTCATCCCGGGCAGCTCCTGTGCGCGGGCAGCGAAGACCCCGAAGTCGGTCACGATGCGGGTGCGCAGCGACGAAAGAGAAAAACCCAGCAACGCCGCCAGCGCTACGCAGCCGGCTACCAGCAGCTTACGCATCGGCGCAGCCCGTACCACGGCAACTCGCGCCGCGTTGACAGTGTTCACCCGTGCCGCTAACCACAACCATGCCCGTGGTGGCGCCCGGAGGAGCAACGATGTCGGACGAAAGCTTGTCGTATGAAACCATAGAACTGAGCAGCACCGACCAGGGAGTAACAACCATACTCCTGGACAGGCCCGATGAGCGTAACGCAATGAACGTCGCCATGGGGAGGGAGATACAACAGGCGGTTGAGAGCATCAACGCCGACCCCCACTGCCGCGTGGTGATCATAAGGGGCAGCGGACGAGCCTTCAGCGCCGGCGGCGACCTCAAGAGCCTGGCCCACGAGGCCGGCCTCCCCGGCGACGGCAGCGGCCTGGGCGGTGGGTCAAGCTTCTACCGACTTTTTCTGTCGATAACCGCCCTGCGCGTACCCTCGATAGCCGCGATCAACGGTCACGCCATAGGCGCCGGGCTGTGCTTTGCCCTGGGCGCCGACCTGCGCGTGATGCACCAGAAAGCCAAGGTGGGCATGACCTTCGTAAAACTGGGCATCCACCCGGGAATGGCGGCCACGTGGACGCTGCCGCGACTGGTGGGCCCGGCCGTTGCCGCCGAGCTGCTCTACACCGGCCGCCTGGTTACGGCCGACGAAGCGCTGGCCATGGGACTGGTCAACCGCACAGCGGGCGAAGACTTCGACGAGGTGGTAGCCTCGTTGGCGGAGGGCGTGGCCGGCAGCGGCCCGGTGGCCGTGCGGGCGGTTAAGGAAACCCTGGCCGGAACCTGGGAGAGGAGCATCGACGAAGCCATGGAGCTCGAGTCGACCACGCAGGCCATGACCTTCAATACCGACGATGCCCGCGAGGGGATGAAAGCGATAATGGAGAAACGGCCGCCGCGCTTTGAGGGCCGCTGATCTTCACCAGGATATTTACTGGTCGCTGACGTCGGACTCGGTGTAGTTGCTGACCAGCCACTTGCCCTCGCTTTTTACAAGCCGCAGCAGCACCTGCTTGTCGAAGGGCTCGGCCCCCACCGGCGACACGGTGAGGCGGTACACCATCATCACCGCTTGAGCGTCGCTGGCAGAGTCGCTGGCAGGACCCGCGAGCTGCCGGTCCAGCCGGTAGTTGATGCGCGGCATACGGGTGTCGGTACCACGCTCGAGCCCCTCGGTCAGGCGTATTTCTTCGCCCACCTTGCTGGCCGCCAGGCCGGTGGTCAGCAGACTGGCGGCCTGCAGGTCGGCCAGCAGGTAATGCGCGTCGAGAAAGTCTCTCGCCGCGGCCTCCGGCGTTCCCGCTGCCGGCCCGCAGGCCGCCAGCGCCGCGGCCAGCAACAGCGGCAAGCACAGGGCCGTCACTCCCCGGGCAACCGGGCACCCGGCCGCCTGGGCTTTTGCGGCAGGCTCAGCTGCCGCCCTTGAACAGTTTTTCGAGTTCACTCTTTGCTCCCCCCTCATCGTCACCCGGTGAAGTCCCCGCGCTGCCCTCCCAGTAGTCACAGAAGTTTGCCACCTCCTTGTCCACCACCCTGTCGGCGGCCGGTTCACTGCAGTCATTGAAGCGACTGGTATCGTAAAAGCGACAGGCCATGCAGCAGTGCAGCCAGGCCGAACACGCCGGGCAACAGGTCTGCCGTCCCAGGGTTCCCTCCCACTCGTACACAGCCGAGCAGGCCGGGCAACTTACCCGGCGGGTCTCAGGCAAGCTTGAACCCCACGCTCCCGGTCAGCCAGTCCTGCAGCGTGTCGAGCAGTTCTTCGAGGGCACCGGGCTCTTCAAAACGATGCCCCACGCCGGGAAATATCACTTCGCGCACTGGCCCGGCCACCGCTGCCGCCAGGCTGTGAGCCTGCTCCACCGGCACCACGGTATCGGCGTCCCCGTGCATGATGAGGGTGGGCAGTTGCAACGAAGGCAGGCGGGTGAGCAGTTCAAAACCCTCGGCGTCGTCGAGAAAACTCGACCGCAAACTCGTCTCACCCCAGGGCCGACTGCCACTGCTGCGCCACTGCTCGCGGTCGGCCTCCGACACGCCACGCAGAAACAGCGACGACTCGGCCACGGCGGCCAGCGTTGCGACACCCGACAACTGTCCGCCAAGGATCGTGGCCGCCTTGAGCGCCACCATTCCGCCCAGGCTCGAGCCAACCATGACGCAGGGACCAGGCTCGAAGCCGAGCAAAAAATCCATCGCACCCAGGGCGTCTTCGACCTCGCCACTCAGCGTCAGGTCTTCAAAGTTGCCCTCCGAATCGCCCACGTAGCTGAAGTCAAAACGCAGTATGCCAACGCCCAGGGGTAGGAATCTTTTCACCATGGCCAGCTGCTTGGTACCGCCGCGCGTGGATTCCATGCCGTGGCAGAGCAGCAGCCACGGGCAGCGCTCGCTCGAGGGACGATGAACGTCGCCCACCAGGATGTTGCCCCTACGACCAGCGAATTCGACCCTTTCCCCGCGGAGAAACTGCTGCCTGTTACGAATGTTTTGTCGGCCCACCCCGGTATTGTTACCATGGCAGCAGTGGTCGTGGAACAGGCAGACTCATCTCGATCGGGCACAGGCTGGGAAACCATGGCCCATCGCAGACTGGAGCAGGCACGCGAAGCGGCCGGGCTGGCCAGCGACGCGCCCCTGTTGGGCGAGCTGCTCGGCTTTGCCCGCTACCTACACGTCGAGCGCGGGCACTCGGCCAACACCGTGCGCGCCTACATGGGCGACATAGGCCGCTACGTAATATTTCTCTACGAGCGCGGTTTCATGCAGGGCCGGTCGCCGGATTGCAACGAGCTGGTGGCCACCGGCTCGGGGGCCGTGAAATCCTGGCTGGCCTCGCGCCTGCCCGACTGCCGTCGGAGCACCCTGGCCCGCAACCTGTCGTCGCTCAGAACCCTGTTTCGTTTTCTTTCGAGAGACGGCCTGCTCGCCGACCCGGGCGAGGGCATGAAGTCCCCGCGCGTGCCCGCCGTGTTGCCACCCTGCCTGTCGGTAGAGGACGTCGACACCCTGTTGGAGGCGACTGCGGGCAGCGACGACGCCTCGCTCAGGGATCGCGCCCTGCTCGAAGTCATTTACTCCTGCGGCCTGCGTGCCTCCGAGTGCGTGGGCATGGACTGGCCCGACGTCAACCAGGAGCTGGGGGTGGTCAGGGTGATGGGCAAGGGCAACAAGGAACGCATCGTACCGGTGGGCAGCCGCGCGCTCGACGCGCTGGCCCACTACCGCCACGGCTGGACGCGAAAGCGGAGCGACGTCGACGCGGTGTTCGTCAACTGGTCGGGCTCGCGACTGAGCTCGCGCAGCGCCGGGCGCGTGCTCGACCGGCGCCTGCTCGAGTCAGGGCTGAGCGCGCGCGTGGGACCCCACTCGCTGCGCCACTCCTTTGCCACCCACCTGCTCGAAAGTGGGGCCGACCTCAGGTCCATACAGGAGATGCTCGGGCACGCTTCACTCTCGACTACTCAGAAGTACACCCACCTGGACATGAAGCACCTCTCGGAGGTCTACGACCGCGCCCACCCGCGGGCCTGAACGCGGCCTGCCCACCCATCTACCCACCTAGCGCTGCCCCTGAAAACGAGGGACTGCTTGGATTCTTAGCCGCGAACAGGGCAACCTCTGCGGCGATGCACGCAACGACCATTATCGCCGTCCGCCGCGACGACCGGGTAGCCCTGGCCGGCGACGGGCAGGTGTCCACCGGCGACACGATCATGAAACACTCGGCCCGCAAGGTCCGCCGGCTGTACGGAGGCAAGGTGCTGGGCGGCTTCGCCGGGGCCACGGCAGACGCGTTTACCCTGTTTGAAAAATTCGAGGCCAAGCTCGATCAGTACAACGGCCAGATCGTTCGCGCGGCCGTGGAGCTGGCCAAGGACTGGCGCAGCGACCGCGTATTGCGGAGGCTGGAGGCCATGCTCATCGTCGCCGACAGCGAGGCCTCGTTGCTGATTTCGGGAGCCGGCGACGTCATAGAGCCCGACGACGGGGTAATAGCCATCGGCTCGGGCGGTAGCTACGCGCTTGCCGCCGCAAGAGCGCTGCTGGGCCATTCCGAGCTGTCGGCGGCCGACACGGCGCACGAGGCCATGAAAATCGCCGGCCGTATCTGCGTGTACACCAACGACCACATAGTCATCGAGGAACTCCCGTGAACGACTACCCGATGACACCACGGGAGATCGTGTCGGAGCTCGACCGTTACATAGTTGGCCAGTCGGAGGCCAAGCGGGCAGTGGCCATCGCCCTGCGCAACCGCTGGCGGCGGCTGCAGGTCGACAGCGAGCTGCGCGAAGAAATCGTGCCCAAGAACATCATCATGATCGGCCCCACCGGAGTGGGTAAGACCGAGATCTCGCGCAGGCTGGCCAAGTTGGCCGACGCGCCCTTCGTCAAGGTGGAGGCCACGCGTTTTACCGAGGTGGGCTACGTGGGCCGCGATGTGGAATCGATCATCCGCGACCTCACCGAGCTGGCCATAAGCATGGTCGAGGAAGAAGAGAAGAAAAAGGTCCAGGTCGGGGCCGCCGAACGGGCCGAGGAGCGGGTGCTCGACGCCCTGCTGCCGGGCAAGGACCCTGCGATGGTGGCCGACGGCGGACCGGAGAGCCTGCCCGAGAACGCTGACACCCGTGAAAAGCTGCGCCGCATGCTACGCGAGGGCGCACTCGACGACAGGGAAGTCGAGGTGGAGCCGACCCAGCAGATGCCCATGCTCGAGATACTCGGCCCGCAGGGAATGGACGACGGCACCTCCAGCCTCAAGGACAGCCTCGGGAGTTTTCTGCAGGGGATGCGCGAGCCACGGCAGCACAAGCTCAAGGTGCCCGACGCGCTCGAACAGCTCACAGCCCAGGAGGCCGAGGCCATGCTCGACCGGGGCGAGGTAGCCACCGAGGCCATCAGGCGGGTTGAAGAAAGCGGCATAGTCTTCATCGACGAGATCGACAAGATCTGCGGTCGCGACGGCTCAATGGGAGCCGACGTGTCGAGGGAAGGCGTGCAGCGGGACCTGCTGCCCATAGTCGAAGGCTCCACGATCAAGACCCGCCACGGCATGGTCAAGTCCGACCACGTGCTGTTCATCGCCTCGGGCGCCTTCAACGTCGCCAAGCCCGCCGACCTCATCCCCGAGTTCCAGGGACGGTTTCCCGTCAGGGTGGAACTCAACGCGCTGGACCGCGACGATTTCGTACGCATCCTGACCGAGCCGCGCAACGCGCTGACCCGCCAGTACTCCGCCCTGCTCGAAACCGAGAACGTGGAGCTGGTATTTGAAGCGTCGGCCATTGACGCGCTGGCCGGCATGGCGGCCGAGGTCAACGAACGCTCTGAAAACGTAGGAGCGCGGCGGCTGCACACCCTGCTCGAACGGCTGCTGGACGAAATATCCTTCGAGGCCCCCGAGCGCTCGGGCAGCCGGCTGCTCATAGACGCCGATTATGTGAATGAAAAGCTGTCGGCCATCGTAGAAGACCAGGACCTTTCGCGCTATATACTCTGACTCCGGCCGGCCGGGCGAGCGCTGCCCGGCTATGCGAGTGAAAGCTGCATAAGACACCGATGAACAAGCTCATAGCCAAAGCAGAGGTACTGCTCGAAGCGCTACCCTACATAAAGCGCTTTGCAGGACGCACGATCATTATCAAGTACGGTGGCGCCGCCATGCTGTCCGATGAACTCAGGAACGGCTTTGCCGAGGACGTGGTGCTGCTTAAATCGCTGGGCCTGAACCCGGTGGTGGTGCACGGCGGCGGCCCGCAGATAGGCGAAGCGCTCAAGCGCAGCGGCGTTGAGACGCGCTTTGTCAGGGGCATGAGGGTGACCGACAAGGCGGTCATGGACGTGGTCGAGATGGTACTGGGCGGCACCGTCAACATGGGTATCGTGTCGATGATCCAAGGCCACGGCGGTCAGGCCATAGGTCTGAGCGGCAAGGACGGTGGCCTGCTTGAAGCCGTGCCGATGAAGGTCGTCGTGGAGGGCTCCAACGAAACAGTAGACCTGGGACAGGTGGGCGAGGTGACGCGGGTGAACCCCGGGGTGCTCGAAAAATTTATCTCCACCGACTACATCCCGGTCATCGCCCCCATCGGCGCGGGCAGCGATGGACTCAGTTACAACATCAACGCCGACCTCGCGGCCTCGCACATCGCCCGTGCGCTGGGCGCGGCCAAGCTCATGCTGCTCACCGACGTAGAGGGCATACGCGGTAGCGACGGTGAGCTGTCCCCCAGGGTCTCGACCCCGCAGGCGCGGAGCTGGATAGACGGCGGCACAATAGAAGGCGGCATGATCCCCAAGGTAGAGTGCGGGCTCGACGCCCTGGCTGGTGGTGTGAGCCAGGTCCACATCATCGACGGCAGGGTCAGCCACGCGGTGCTGCTCGAGATCTTCACCAATACCGGTGTCGGCACCGAGCTGGTACTCGATACAGAAGATGGAGCGTCCTGAGGTGGCTGAGAAAACCCAGCCCAGTGTCGAGATCACCGAGAACTTCGCGGTGGGCAACTACGCGAGGTTCCCCGTTGCCTTCACCCGAGGCGAAGGCCGCTACCTGTGGGACGAAGGCGGGCGGCGCTACCTGGATTTCTTCAGCGGCCTGGGCGTCAGCTGCCTCGGGCACGGCCACCCCGCCCTGCTTGAGGCCATCACCGAGCAGGCCGGCAAGCTGCTGCACACTTCGAACCTGTACAGCCACGCACCTGGAGCCGAACTCGCACGGCGACTTTGCGAACTCAGTTTCGCCGACCGGGTTTTCCTGTGCAACAGCGGTACCGAGGCCATCGAAGCAGCCATAAAAATGGCGCGCAGGGCTGATCCCGACCGACACGAAATCGTGACCGCATTCGGTTCTTTTCACGGCAGGACGATGGGAGCGCTGGCGGCAACCGGGCAACCCGCCCTGAGCGAAGGCTTCGGACCCATGCCACCGGGCTTTGTGCACGTGGAGTACGGTGACCCCGCGGCCGTGGCCGCCGCCGTGAACCCCGACACCGCTGCCGTGCTCGTGGAACCCATACTCGGCGAAAGCGGCGTGGTGCTTCCCCCGCCCGGCTACCTGGCCGAGCTGCGCAGTATCTGCGACCGCGAGGGCGTGTTGCTGATTCTCGATGAGGTTCAGACCGGCATGGGCCGAACGGGAACCCTTTTTGCCTGCGAGGGCGAAGACGTAAAACCCGACATCCTGGCCACTGCCAAGGGGCTGGCCGGCGGTCTGCCGGTGGGCGCGGTGTTGGCCACAGAGCAGGTAGCCGCCGCCCTGGTGCCCGGCAGCCACGGCTCTACCTTTGGCGGCAACCCGGTAGCGAGCGCGGCAGCCCTGGCCGTGCTCGACAGCTTTGACAAGGAAGGCGTACTGAAAAACTGCCGGGAAACAGGCGAATACCTGGCCGCCGGGCTGCGTCGCTTATTTGAGGGCCACCCCGACGTCGTCGAGGTCCGCGGACGCGGCCTGATGCTGGGCGTGGAGTTTTTAAAGCCGACCGGCCCCCTGGTGCTGGCGGCGCTGGAACTGGGCCTGCTCGTGAACGCGGCGGCCGGCACCGTGCTTCGACTGCTGCCGCCGCTTACCCTCACACGAGAGGAAGCAGACGAGGGCCTTGACCTGCTGGGCTCCGCGTTAAAGAACTCGGGACTGGAAAAGGTAAGCTGAATAAATGAAACGAGACCTGGTCACACTTGACGGCCTTTCGGCCGAAGAACTGCTAAGCCTGCTGGCGCTGGCCGCACAGCTCAAGCAGCAACTCGCCCAGGGGCAGGCCCACCCGCTGCTGGCCGGGCGAACGCTGGCGCTGGTGTTCGAGAAACCCAGCCTGCGCACACGGGTAACTTTTGAAACCGGCATGTTCCAGCTGGGTGGTCACACTGTTTACCTGGCACCCGACGACATAGGACTCGGCAAGCGCGAGAGCGTGACCGATGTCGCCCGAGCGCTGTCACAGTGGGTAGACGTCATCGCCGCGCGCACCTTCGCGCAGCAGACGATAGAAGAACTGGCCGCCGAAGCCTCGGTGCCGGTCATCAACGCGCTGAGCGACCTCGCCCACCCCTGCCAGGTAATCGCCGACCTGCTCACCATACAGGAGAGCAGGGGCAGCCTGGACGATGTGCGGGTAACCTTTCTCGGCGACGGCAACAACGTGGTCAACTCCTGGTTGGTGGCCGCGTCGAAGCTGGGGTTTGATTTCACGCTGGCCTGCCCGGCGGGCTACGAACCCGACGCCGGCGTACTCGAGCGCGCGTGTGCAGCTGCTGCGGGCAGCATCACCATCACCCACGACCTCGACCAGGCGGCCGATGGGGCCAACGTTCTTTACACCGACGTCTGGACGAGCATGGGACAGGAAGAAGAAACCGCGACGCGGCTGCAGGCCTTCGCGTCCTACCAGCTCAACCAGTCGGTGGTCGACAAAGCCGCCGACGGGGTTATTGTTATGCACGACCTGCCGGCTCACAGGGGCGAAGAAATCACCGACGAGGTGATCGACGGTCCCGCGTCGGTGGTCATGAGGCAGGCCGAGAACCGCATGCACGCGCAGAAGGCTCTGCTCGTGTGGCTGCTCGAAGCAACGGAGGCAGGGTCCTGAACGACTCCATCAAAAAAATCGTACTGGCTTACAGTGGCGGGCTCGACACTTCGGTCATCCTCAAGTGGCTCGTGGAAACCTACGACTGCGAGGTGGTGGCCTACGCCGCCGACGTGGGCCAGGGCAAGGAGCTCACCGGCTTGCGCGAGAAAGCCATGGCCACCGGCGCCTGCGAGGTCTACGTGGAAGACCTGCGCGAGGAGTTCGTCGGCGATTTTGTATTCCCCATGCTCAGGGCCGGTGCGGTGTACGAGGGGACCTACCTGCTGGGCACCTCCATAGCGCGGCCGATCATAGCCAAGCGGCAGGTCGAAATAGCCGAAGAGACCGGCTCGGACGCCGTGTCTCACGGTGCCACGGGCAAGGGCAACGACCAGGTCAGGTTTGAGCTCACCTTCGCCGCACTCGCGCCCCAGTTCGCCGTGGTGGCGCCATGGCGGACCTGGAACCTCAACTCGAGGTCAAAGCTTTTTGCCTTTGCCGACAAGCACGGCATCGAGGTGCCGGGCACAAAAGAAAAAAGCTACAGCATGGATCGCAACGTCCTCCACGTGAGCTACGAGGGCCACGACCTCGAGGATCCGTGGTCGGAGCCCGACGACTCCATGTTTCTGACCACGGTGTCGCCCGAGGAGGCCCCCGACAAGGCCGAGTACGTGGAGATCGACTACGAGCAGGGAAACCCGGTGGCCATCGACGGCAAGCGACTGTCTCCCTTTGAACTGCTGAGCGAAGCCAACACGGTGGCGGGACGCAACGGGGTGGGCCGGGCCGACATCGTCGAAAACCGTTACGTCGGCATGAAATCACGAGGGGTGTACGAGACCCCGGGCGGAACCCTCCTCACGACGGCGCACCGGGCGCTGGAATCCCTGGTGATGGACCGCGAGGTCATGCACCTGAGAGATTCGCTCATCCCGCGCTACGCCGAGATGGTGTACTACGGCTACTGGTTCGCGCCCGAGCGCGAGATGCTGCAGGCCGCCATCGACCAGTCCCAGGCCCAGGTGAACGGCACGGTAAGAATGAAGCTGTACAAGGGCTCGGCCCAGGTCGTGGGGCGGCGCTCGGACTATTCTCTTTATGACCCCTCCCTGGCGACCTTTGAAGAGGACGACGTCTACTCGCAGGCCGACGCGGGCGGCTTCATCCGACTGAACGCACTGAGGCTGAAAATCAGGCAGAAGCTGGCGCAATCAAAGCCAGGCTGAAGAGGGCAGCGCTCAATACATGACAACGCAACAAGCATGACGACTCGAAAAACAACAACACCCAAAGCGCAGAAGAAGCCAGCTCGGAAGAAAGCTGCCGCGAAGAAACCAGCCCGGAAAAAAACCGCTCCGGCGGGCAGCAAGAGCTGGGGTGGCCGCTTCGGTGAGTCCACCGACCTGGACGCGCAGGCGTTTACCGCGTCTATTGGCTTTGACATCCGTCTGTACCCCTACGACATACGGGTCAGCACGGCCCACGCGCGCATGCTCGCCGCGCAGAAAATAATCAGCATCGCCGATTCGACACGAATCGTTCGAGGGCTCAAGCAGATCGGCAGCGAACTCGACGAGGGCAGCTTCGTCCCCTCGGTGGCCGACGAAGACATCCACATGGCCATAGAGCGGCGGCTGGTCGAAAAGATCGGCTCCGTGGGCGCGCGCCTGCACGCCGGGCGCAGCCGCAACGACCAGGTCATTACCGACGTCAGGCTGTTCGTCAAGGACGCCATCGCCGGGCTCAGCGACGCCATCGCCGGACTGCAGGCTGGCCTGCGGCAGGTAGCCAAGGACAACGAGGGCGCCATCATGCCCGGTTACACCCACCTTCAAAGGGCGCAGCCGGTGCTGCTCGGACACCACCTGCTGGCTTACCACGACATGCTCGAGCGCGACTCGACACGACTGGCCGACTGCCTCACGCGGGTTGACGTGCTGCCGCTTGGAGCCGGCGCGCTGGCGGGTAGCACGCTGCCGCTTAACCCGAGACTGGTCGCCGCCGAGCTGGGATTCGGACGGGTTGCGACCAACAGCATCGACGCGGTGTCGGACAGGGATTTCATCATCGAGTTTCTCTCGGCCACCGCCATAATGTTCAGCCACCTGGGACGCCTTGCCACCGAGATCACGCTATGGGCTTCGAGCGAGTTCGGCTTCGTGGGCCTGCACGATTCTTTTTCGACCGGCAGCTCGATGATGCCGCAGAAAAAGAACCCCGACATAGCCGAACTGGTCAGGGGTAAATCGGGACGTATCTACGGCAACCTCGTGGCCTTGTTGACCGTGGTCAAGGGATTACCCCTGGCCTACAACAGCGACATGCAGGAAGACAAGGAAGCGCTGTTCGACAGCGCTGACACCGCCGAGCGATCGCTGCGCATCATGACCGCGCTGCTGCTGTCGCTCACCTTTGACACCAACGCCATGCGGGAGGCGGCCTCCGACGGCATGCTGCTGGCCACCGACCTGGCGGAGTACCTGGTGGCCCGTGGTCTGCCCTTCCGCGAGGCCCACGAGGTCACCGGACGAGTAGTGGCCGACTGTCTCGAGCGCGGCGTAGACCTGGCCTCGCTATCCAGCGATGAGCTCAAGCCCTACTCCAGCGTCATAGCCGACGACATCACCGACGTGTTCGACCCGGACAAGTCCGTGGCACGCCGTAAGTCCGGGCCGGGTACCGCCGGCAGCAACGTGGCCAGGCGGCTGCGCTCGCTCGACCGTTGAAAAGCAACTCGCAGCCAGCAACGCTGAGCAGGACTGGACTCTTGTCGGCCGTGCTCTTGTCGGCCGTGCTCTTGTCGGCCGTGCTCTTGTCGGCCGTGCTGCTTCTTGGCGC
>CAUZFM010000063.1:0-16049 GCA_963579235.1 uncultured Binatia bacterium (SeqCode) | reverse complement strand
GGACTGGGACGAGAGCACGCGCTGCTTTTCGGCAGCCACGGGGCAAACGTGGTCGTAAACGACCTCGGTGGCTCGCGCGACGGCTCGGGTGCCGGCAGCGAAATGGCCGATAAGGTCGTAGAAGAGATCAAGGCCGCCGGCGGCAACGCGGTAGCCAACTACGGATCGGTGTCCGAAACCGAATCGGCCCAGGCCATGGTACAGACCGCACTCGACGCCTTTGGATCGATAGACATCGTGGTCAACAACGCCGGCATACTGCGCGACAAGAGCTTCAAGAACATGACCGAGCAGGACTGGGATCTCGTGATCGCTGTTCACCTCAAGGGTGCGTACAACGTAACCAAGGCGGCCTGGGAGCCCATGCGCGAGGCCAAGTACGGTCGCGTGGTGCTCACCTCTTCGGCCTCGGGCCTGTACGGAAACTTCGGGCAGACCAACTACGGCGCAGCCAAGGCGGCGCTGTGCGGCCTCGGCCAGGCGCTGGCCGAGGAAGGCGCCAAGAACAACATCCACACTAACGTTATCGCACCGCTGGCCTTGAGCCGCATGACCGAGGACATCATGCCCGAGGCGATGCAGGACCTCATCAAGCCCGAGTACGTGTCACCGCTGGTGGTGTACCTCTGCGCCGAGAGCTGCGAAGACAACGGCCAGATCTACGAAGTGGGCGCCGGCTGCTACGCACGCGTGGAGACACTTCGCGCCAAGGGTTTCGCCGTAAAGCCCGACGGACCGATATCGGTGGATACCATCGCCGACAACTGGAAGGCCATCAACGACCCCACCGGCGGTGAGATCATCCACTCGCCCATGGAGTCGACCATGGCCTCGCTCAAGCACGCGTCCTAGCGGGGAGGCCGCTTCACTCCAGGTCCATCATGCGGGCGAGGATCACCTTCATGACCTCGTTTGAGCCCGCGTAGATGGGCATAGCGCGCACGTCCATGTAGTCGCGCGCTATGGGATACTCGGCCATGTAGCCGTAGCCGCCGTGCAGCTGCACGCAATCGTCGGCCACCCGGCAAGCCATGTCGCTCAGCCACCACTTGGCCATCGACACGCGGCGGGTGATGTCATCGCCGGCGATGAACTCGTCTATCAACGAATCGATAAACGTACGGCCGATCTCAATCTCGGTGGCGCGCTCTACCAGCTTGAAGGCGTTGTGCTGGAAGCTGCCGATGGATTTGCCGAACGCTCGTCGCTCGCGCACGTAGGGCAGGGTCTTGGCAAGGGCCTGCTCGCCCGCGACCTGGGCTGCCACGGATATCATCAGCCGCTCACGCTGGAGATTTTTCATCAGGTAGGCAAATCCCTGGCCGGGATCGCCCAGCAGGTTGTCGGCCGGCACCCGGCAGTCTTCGAAAAACAACTCGGCGGTGTCCTGGCAGTGCTGGCCCATTTTTTCGAGTTGCCGTGACTTAACGAAACCAGGCGCACCGCCCTCGACCACGAACAGGCTCAACCCGCGCGCGCCTGTCGCCTGGTCGGGCCCCTCGTCGTCGCCGGTAGCCGTGCGTGCCACAACGACCACGAGGTCGCACTCCATCCCGTTAGAGATAAAGGTTTTCTGTCCGTTGATAACCCACTGGTCGCCGTCGCGCACGGCGGTGGTAGCAACGGCCGCGAGATCGCTGCCCACGCCCGGTTCGGTCATGGCAATGGCCGCCACCATCTCGCCCGACGCGCAGCCGGCGAGCCAGCGCTCGCGGTTGCCGGCCGTGGCGTACTGGTCGATGTAGGGCGCGGTGATGTCGGCGTGCACCGACACGCCCGTCTGCAGGCCCATGTGACCGGTGCGGCCGAGCTCCTCGCAGACCACCACCGACATGGCAAAATCGGCGCCCGCACCACCCAGCGCCGGGTCCACCCAGGGGCAAAGATAACCCTGCCGGCCCATGGCCAGCCAGAAATCACGCGGCACGCGGCGGTCTTTTTCCCACTGCTCAAGCCCGGGGGTCACTTCGGAGGCTAAAAACGCCCGCAGGGCCTGCCTGAGCGCACTCACTTCTTCGGTCTGCCAATCGGCTTGTCCCATGGCCGACAACATACACCCCCGCCACGGCAAGGGGGAGTGGCGCCCGTAGCTGGCGCAGCAACCACCGCGTAAAGATCTTGGAACGGCTCAGCACCTGCGGCAGAATCAGGTCATGAACTACCAGGGCGAACCGGTTTATGTTGGACGCGACTACGGGGGGCGCGAGTTGGAGCTCAGCGCCGAGCTCTGCGGGGCCTATCGCGACGCGCTGGAGGCCAACGATTCGCTCTACGCCGACTACGTGCCGGGCCTGTTGCTGCATTCGGAGTGCTTCGAGGACCTGTCGTGGTACCTCGCCAATCTCTACGGCAACCTGCACGCGCGCCAGCAGTGGGAGATGTACCGCGCCGTGGCGCCGGGCACGCGCGTGACCACGCGAGCCTTCATCGCTGACCGCTACAGCAAGCGCGACCGCGACTACGTGGTCAAAGAAACCTGGGTGCTCGACAGCGAAGGCCGCCTGGTCAACCGCGGCATAACCCACCAGAGTTTTCTCGCCGAGACACAAGCCGAGGGCATGGTCGTGGACCGCGGTCGCGAGAAAAAAGCCGGCCGCAGTTTTGAACAAACCGACACCGGCTTGCGTAGCTTCGAACCGCTCGAACGCCTGGTGAACGAGCGCATGTGCATGGCGTTTTCGGGGCCGGACCTCAACTACCACACCAACGCCGAAGAGGCGCGCAAGCTGGGATTTCCGGACATCGTGGTGCAGGGAATGATGTCGACCTGTTTCCTGTCCGAAATGCTCACGCGCGAGTTCGGACTGGGCTGGCTCAAGGGCGGCCGCATGGACGTGCGCCTGGTCAACGTGCTGTGGGGAAACGAGACCCTGGTGACCGGTGGGCAGGTGGTTTCCGAGGCGCCCGAGGCCGGCCGGCGGCGCCTGCAGTTCAATCTCTGGGCCGACAAAAACGACGGCACCCGCGTTACGGTGGGTAGCGGCTCAGCGTTGGTTGACTGATAAAGGACCCCGATGCGCCGTTCTTGTGCAGAATCAGCGCCAAAACAGCTGAAAACCCATATTTTTCCTTGACCTAGCTCGCCGTATGCAACTAAACTCGACACTGGATACGGGCGTGGTCCACGTAAGTCTAACCCCCGTAAAACTCCTGAAAATCGTAAAATGAGGAACTCATGAAGAAATTTGCCGCTATTCTTACCACGCTGACGATTTTCTGCGTCTGGACACCGTCGGCCCCAGCCCACGATGATGAGCACCACCGGCTCGACAGCACCGGCGTTAAGTTGAAGGTTCCCGCGGCGAAGCCCGACAAGAAAAAGTTTGTCTACAAGACCAAGGGGCAGCTTTCCATACACGGCCCCTACCCCGACCCCACGGTCGAAGCCTCCTACCTGGTCATACGCGGCACAGGTAGCAACGCGGGCTCAAGCGGCGTGATACCGCTGAATTCAACTCGTTGGTCTGGCATCAAGGGCGGCGCAAGCGGCTGGAAGTACAAGGGCGAGCACCGCCTGCTGGCCGAGGGTGGCATCAAGAAAATATACGTCAAGTCGGGCAAGGTCGGCGGCAGCATGAAAGTGATGGCCAAGGGCAAGTGGTTCAACTTTGACCTCATCGGCCCGCAGGACAGCCTGGAGATTTCGCTGATTATAGGGCTCGAGACCTGGTGCGCCGCCTACGACTCCTTGGAACTGTCGACCAACGAGGCAGAGAATATCAAGGGCAAGGCCTCGGCCAAACCGGCCGACTGCGCGGCGGTGTGCGGAAACAACCTGCGTGAACTGTCCGAGGAGTGCGATGACGGCAACACGGATGACAGCGACACCTGCAGCACGGCCTGCATAGGTTGCTCTGCCAGCGAGGTAGAGTACGCGACCACCTACGAAGCGATACAGGCCCTGGTGTTCGACGCCTACGACTGCAGCAACGATCTATGCCACGGTGCTAGCGCGGTAAGCCTTGGGGCCCTGGACCTGCGGGCATCGGCGGGCTCGGCCGCCCTTATCGACGTGCCCTCGGCCACCAACCCGTCGGTGGCCCTGGTGTTCCCCGGCGACCAGGACCTGAGCATGCTCTACAACAAGATAGCCGCCAAGACGCTGGCGCCCAACGGACCGGTGGTGGGCGGAAGCCCCATGCCCGCGGGCTTACAGACGGTGAGCCCAGAGCACCTCGAGGCCATCAGGCTGTGGATACGCGGCGGTGCGAGTACAGATGGCATAGTCGAGGGTTCGGCCGAGTTGCTGGGAAGCTGCCTGCCGCCACCCACCCCCAACAAAGTACCGCAACCAGCCGAACCCGACCCGACCGTCGGTATGCAGGTCGCCCAGCCGGGCTACTTCCTGGGCAGCCAGGACGAAACTGAGGGCTGCATAGCGAGCTACTACGACCTGAGCGCGCCGGGCGCGGTGCCCGCAGCATCCCTAGTTGACTGCCCCCCCGGCTTTGCCAACGGCACCAACGGTCACGGCACGAACCCCGACAAGTGCCTGGCCTGGGGCAACCAGGGCCTGCACCAGGACGCGCAGTCGCACCACAGCATCGTGCACATCTATGGGGGCGACTACGACTGGGACGATCCCGGCTGGGGAACGTGGGACTGCCACGGCGGCGACAACGACGGCCTTGCCTGCGATCCTACTGCCGCTGACCCCTGCCCCAACAACGGCGTCTGCGGTGGCGACTTTTACGAGGGGGTTGCCTGCTTAGTCTCGGAAGGTTTCGGCCCCCCCGACTACGGCCTGTTCAACAACAACGCACCCACGTGGTCCGGAGCGCAGGAATCGATCAACCTCACCGCCTATCCCGCGGGTGTTTACGGTGTGCTCCCCCTCAAGGGAGTGATCGTGTGGAACTCGCACGCGTTTAACCTGACCAACGATGACATGACCGTCGAGGCCTGGATAAACGTCGAGTACGCCCCCACCCAGGTCTGGCCGGCACAGGGCCTGTTCAACGCGACATACATCTTCACCCAGGAAGTACCACCCTTCGAAACGCGCGAGTACTGCGCGACCCATACATTTGAAGAAAACACCACCCTGTTCACCCTGGGCTCACACACGCACCAGCGAGGGGTCAGGTTCCGCTACTACGCCCCGCCGCAGACACCCTGCGGAAGCGGCCCCAACGCGCCCAACGGTACCGGGGTCGATCCCAACTGCCTGCCTGGGTCACCGGGCGACCTGATGTACGAAAGCTTCGATTACCAGGACGCCCTGACCATAGACTACGATACGCCCCTGGTGTTCAGCGGCTCGGTAGAAAACAGGACAGTGAAGTTCTGCAGCCTGTTCGATAACGGGGCCATAGACCCGACCCTGCTAAAGACGATAGCCAACTCGCCCGACCCGCCCACCTCGCTCTTCCAGCCATTCATACCCGGTGGCCCCTGTCTCGCGGTTGACGCCTTCTGCGAGGGAGGGTCCAACAAGGGCCAGGCCTGTCTCGGCATCAACGACAACTGCCCCAACTCGACCTGCACCGCCTGCATGCTGCTGGGCGGGGTAACTACGGGCGATGAAATGTACATCGCCACGGGCTCCTTCTACGTGCCCTGAGGGACAGCGCTAGTCCGAAGACTTTTTTTCCGGCCGGCCGCGCACACCGTCGCCCTTGCCCTGCCATGGCCGGAGCAGGACCTCCTGCGCCACCGAACACACCAACCGCCCGTCGTGGGCGAAGATACTGCCGCGCGCCAGGCCACGCGCGCCCGAGGCAGACGGCGAATCTTCGACGTACAGCCACCACTCGTCGGCCCGGGCATCGGCGTGAAACCACATGGCGTGGTCAAGGCTGGCTGACATCACGCGACCAGTGGCCCAGTGCAGGCCGTGCGGACGCATGACGGTTGAAGTCAGCGTGTAGTCCGAAGCGTAGACCATGGCGCAGGTGTGCACGCGCGGGTCGTCGCCGAGGTCGCCGCGCACGCGCAGCCACACCATGGTCTTGCAGTCCTCGCCCTCGCTGGGTTGCCAGTCGGGCGGGTCGCAGAAACGAATCTCCACCGGGCCCCTGCGCGTGAGCCGTTCTAGTATGGCCGGGTTGGCCTTGTCGCCCAGCAGCGCTTGCATGCGCTCGGCATTGGTCGGCAGCGACTCGGGGTCAGGCGCCTCCGGCATGGTGAACGAATGTTCCCAGGCCTGCTCTGGCACCTGGAACGACACCGCCATGCTGAATATCGCCTTGCCCTTCTGGTTGGCCACCACGCGACGGGTCGTAAACGAACGGCCGTCGCGTATGCGGTCCACGTGGTAGACGATGGGTATGGTGGGATCTCCCGACCTCAGAAAATAACCGTGCAGTGAATGGGCGCGACGCTCGCCGTCCACCGTACGCCTGGCCGCCACCATGGCCTGGGCTGCCACCTGGCCGCCGAACACGCGCTCGCGTCCCACGTCGCCCGGGGGGCTGAATCCGCGGTAAAGATCGAGGTCAAGTTCCTCGAGATCAAGAAGCTCGAGGAGTTCGTCAAAGGTTTCAGGCACGTCGTGTTACCACTGGGTGCAGAAGCCGTTGTCGGGAATGTCGATGGCGCTGCGATCAGCAGAGCAGATGGCCCTGCACAACGAGAATACCTCGGGCATGATGAAGTTCGCGTAGAACTTGCCCGACATGACCTTGCCAGCGTAAAAATCGAACTCCTCCTGGCTCTGGTCAAAGTCCTGGGTGCGCGCTCCCTCGGCAACGAGCGCCGCCTCGAGCAGCAGGTGGCACACGGCCACGTGCGACATGGCCTGCATGAAAGGCGTCGCGTAGAGCGTGAGCTGGTCGAGCTTGCCTTCCATCATGTAGCCCACGATGGCGGCACCAGCGGTCTGCAAGCGCTCCGAGGCTTCGCCCAGCAGTTGGGTCTCGGTGCCTATGGCCGGGTCCTGGCTGTTGGCCTCGACGAACTCGGTGAGGTTGCCCGAAAAATCCGCCAGGTCCTGGCCCTTGCGCCCCCTGAGCTTGCGTACCACGAGGTCGAGCGCCTGTATGTGGTTTGTGCCCTCGTAGATCGAGAATATCTTGCTGTCGCGCAGGTACTGCTCAACCGGGTTGTCCTTCACGTAGCCGGCGCCGCCGTAAACCTGCATGGCGGTCTCGCACACGCGAAAACCCTGGTCGCTGCAGTAGGCCTTGACGATAGGCGTGAGCAGGTCCACCTGACCCTGGTGGTAGGCGGCCTGGTCAGGATCCTTGTCCTTGAGCACGTTGACCCAGTCGAGGTGCAGCGCCACCTTGGCCGCAATCGTGCGCATGCCGTCAATCTTCGACTTCATCTCCAGGAGCATACGCCTGACGTCGGAGTGCTCGATGATACTCACGCGCGGTGCTTTGGGATCCTTGAAGGCCTTGACCGAAGCGCCCTGCTTGCGGTCGCGCGCGTAGGCCAGGGCGTTGAGGTAGGCGGTGGCCGCAACCGAGTGGCCCTGGAGGCCCACCGACAATCTCGCGCCGTTCATCATTTTGAACATCTGCTTCATGCCCACGTTTTCTTCGCTGCCGCAGAGGTAGCCTACGCAGTCGCCGTCGTCACCGAAGTTGAGCACGGCCGTGGCCGAGCTGTTGATGCCCAGCTTGTGCTCCAGGCTGGCCGTGACCACGTTGTTGTTCTCGCCCGAGCTGCCGTCCTCGTTTACGACGTCGCGCGGGACGATGAACAACGAGATACCCTGGGTGCCCCCGGGGGCACCATCCACGCGCGCGAGCAGCAGGTGAATGATGTTCTCGGCGAGGTCATGGTCGCCGCCCGAGATCCAGCACTTGCTTCCCTTGATCAGGTAGCGGTTGCCGTCGATGTGGGTGGCGGTCGTAGAGATAGCGCCCACGTCGCTGCCCGCGTGGGCTTCGGACAGGCACATGGTGCCGCCGTAGCGCCCGCTCGTCATGCCCCCGATGAAGCGCTCCTTGTCGGTGTCGGTGCCGAAGTGCTCGATCAACTCCATGGCACCGTAGGTGAGCCCGGAGTACATCGTGAACGAAACGTTGGCGCCCATCTGCAGCTCGCTGAGTGCGCCCAGCACGGCCATGGGGCCCTGGAATCCACCGGCCTCAAGCGACACCGAGAAGTTGGGCAGGCCGAGCTCCCAGAGCTGCTTCCAGGCCTCCTTGTAGCCGTCGGGGGTGGAGACGACACCGTCCTTGAGCGTGCAGCCCTGGCGGTCGCCAGACGAGTTGATCGGACCCAGCATATCGTTGGAGAACCTCAGGGTCTGCTGCATTACCTGGTCGCAGTCTTCACGACTCAGGTGCTCGAAGAACTCGTGTTCGAAGAGTTCCTGGACCCCGAGGTGTTCGTAGAGCGTGAACTCCATGGAGCGCATGTCTGCCTTGAAGAAGTTGATGTTAGCGTCTGACATAACGGGTTCTCCTCGCGCCGGGCACGGCGGTCGTCGGCCTGAGGATGCCGATACTGTTTCAGGCGGGTACGTTTTTCAAGTGCAACGCGATGCGTCAGCGGAGCGTCAAGCAGGCCAGCGATGCGTCAGCCGAGCGTCAAGCAGGCCAGCGATGCGTCAGCGGCCGTCAGCCGCCTTGCTGTCGCGCCCGCTGCGAGCGCGCCCCTGCGAAAGCTGCGCGTCACTGAGGCTGGTCACCGTCTGGCTGCCCTGCCCCGCGCCGGTGGCCGAGTAGGTGATGCGCGTGCCGGCCGGCACCGATTCGGTGAGCCACACGTTTCCGCCTATCACCGAGTCTTCGCCAACCACCGTTTCGCCACCGAGGATGATGGCACTGGCGTAAATCGTCACGCGGTCTTCCAGGGTCGGGTGACGCTTCATCGTTGTTATGACCTGGCCCTTATCGTCGCGTGGTATGGTGAGCGCGCCCAGGGTTACGCCCTGGTAGATCTTGACGTGATCGCCGATAACGGCTGTCTCGCCTATGACCACGCCCGTGCCGTGGTCAATAAACAGGCTACGGCCCACCGTCGCACCCGGGTGCATGTCTATGCCGGTAACCGAGTGAGCGTGTTCGCTCATGATGCGCGGAATCAAGGGCACGTCGCGCAAGTAGAACTCGTGGGCTATGCGATACACAGTTATCGCGTCGATGGCCGGGTAGCTGTAGATGACTTCCTCGGCGTTGGCCGCCGCCGGGTCACTTGCCGCGGCCGCCTCGACGTCCAGGTGCAGTGCTTCCCTCAGGCGAGGCAGCTCGGCCAGTACGTCGAGTACCGCCTTCTCGCCAAACTCGCGGTCCTCGGCCGCCGGCTCGCCGCCGCCCTGCCGTTGGTAAACCACCGCCCGCGCGATCTGCCGCGACAGCATCTCGTAGCTGCTGTGCATGTGCTCGCCGAGGTAATGGCGGAGATTGTTGGAGTTCAACCTGCGGGTGGAATAGAAGCCCAGGTAGATGGACGAGACTATGTGGTCGAGCGCTTCTATGATCTGGCGCTTGTTGGGCAGCGCCGCGCTCTCGAGGCTGTCAATGGTGCGACCGCTGCCGTAGCTCGCGGCAAGCGAGTCGATTATCGACTCAAGCCTGCGGTGTCCTTTTTCTGCCTTGGCCATGATCACGCCCGCACCCCTGGCGGGTGCCGAATGGTCGAGTATACGCTATTGCCCCAGCCAGGGTAACGCCGTTGTTGGAACAGCCTGTTTCAGCCTGGCTGCGATCCCGGCTGCACCGCGAAGACCACCTCGCCGTTGTCTCGCGGCCTGAGCGCGATCTCTATTCCCCTGAGCGAAATCATTTCGACCGAGGGACGGTAATCCATGGACTGCTCGTTCACCACGTAGCCCGGCGCGGTGGGAGAATAGTCACGCAGGATGACGCGGTTGCGTGGCCCGTCGATATGCTGCACGGGGCCGGCCCAGACGATGTCGAAGTTCAGGTTGCCCTGTCCCGGGTGACGACGCTCGCTGACCTCCATGTCGAACACGCGACGTGATGCGTCGAGCGCCACGGGCAGGTCTATGTAGTCGAGCTTTTCGCCCACCGCGGGGCCGGTCGCCCCGGGCAGCTCACCGCGGTCGCGCACGTTGTGCTCCCAGGCGTTGAGGTCGCGCCAGACCAGGTTGCGTTCCTGGCGCAGGTGGCCATCGGCATCGACCACGAGAAAGAAGCTTCCGTCGCGCGCGTCAACCGACACCAGGTACCAGGACTGGCGGTCTTCAAAAATACGGCCGGCAATCAAGTGGCCTTCGCCTTCGACCAGCTTGAGTTCGTTGAGAGGACGACGGAAGCAGTCGTCGAGCAGCAGCTCACTGTCCTTGTTCTCGCGTGTCATGCACTGCGGCGCGAGGTCAACAAGGGCGCGTGCGAGAATGGGCTTCGACACCAGCACCGAGTCGCGCACCTCTGCGAGCGTTTCGCCGGGGGCGGCTGCCGCGCGGCGACCGGCCGTGTAACCCAGCACGGTTTCCTGGCTCACCACTTCGGGCACGCTCACCATCATCAGCGATCTCTCGCCGGTAAGGGTCATCCCCTGGCCCTCGTTGGGCACAACCACCATGTACCAGGACTTCACCGTGCAGCCACCACTGGCCGACAGGACGGCCAACGCGGCCACGCTCACAATCACTCGCAGGCTGTTTCTCATTTCTTCAGCTCCCTGGTGAAGGCCCCGGGGGCGGTCACCCATGAGACCAAAATTGCCTCACCCGGAGCGAGACAGGAAGCCCCCCTTTGCGCCGGCCCGTGCGATTGAGCCCGTGTAGACTGCCGTTGCGGACTCGTACCACCCATTTATGGTGTACCTCCAGCCCGCACGTGCCCCCCGGGCGGGTGCCACCCCTCCGGGGGTGAAGGGGTCAGTTGCCCTTGGTCTTTAAAGCGCGAGGCGCTGTACAATGTACAAGCCCGTGGCCAGGAAGACCGTGCCCAGCAGCGCCACCTCCTTTTGCTACAGGGTGCGGCGCAGCGAGATATCGGCCGAAGATCTCCCGACCAACAGCTCTACCGGCTCATCGGGCAATACCCACTCGCCGGGGGCCGGGTCGTAGACCTGCCGCGCCTGGGCGTCTACCACCATGGTGACGGTGGCGCGTTGACCGGCAGACAGCAGCACCTTCTGGAAGGCCGCGAGTTTTTTCGGTGGGCGATCGACAGCCGATTCGGGAAAGGCCAGGTAAACCTGCACCACCTCGGCGCCACTCACATCACCGCAATTGACGAGCGTTACGGTCACCGTCCAGTCATCCGACCGGGTGTCGACCTCCAGCTCGGACAACGAAAACTCGCTGTAGCCGAGCCCGTGGCCGAAGGGGTAAGCCACCGGTAGCGCTTTCTTTTCAAACAGCGAGTAGCCGTGCAGCGGTCCGTAAGTTGCGCTCTCGGCAAAGGGGAGAAACTCGGGCAGGTCAGCGTCAGACTCGGGAATCGTGAACGGCAAACGACCGCTCGGATTGGCATCGCCGAACAACAACGAGGCCAGCGCGTGCCCTCCCTCCATGCCGCTGTAAAAAGAAAACAGGATGGCAGCAACCTGCTCTCGCCAGCTGACATCGACAGCGCTACCTCCAACGCAGACCACCACGGTGTGTGGCTGCACGGCGGCCACCTCGGCTATCAACGCCTCGTCGCGGGCGCGCAAGCGCAGGCTCGTGCGATCGCCGCCGCCACCGATAAACTTCAGGCGGCGCGCCGCTGCTTTCTTCTCCGGCTGCAACACGAACCACTCACCCTCGTCGGCCCAGGTCAGACCAACGACCACGACTGCCGCGTCCACGCCCTCGGCCACGACGCGGGCAGCGTCGGTATCCTTGCCGTCGGCATAAACGACCTCGCCGCCCTGCTCCTGCATATAACTGGACAAGCCCTCGAGCGGCGTCACCACCCGCGGGGTTGCGACCGCAGAGCTTCCCCGGTCGCCGGTGTTCTCGAGCGCGGCCAGCTGCCCGAACACACCCAGGCGACGCACCCGCGTGGCATCAAGAGGCAGCACCCCGTCGTTCTTGAGCAGCACCATCGACTCCTCTGCCACGCGCCGGGCAAGATTCACGTGATCATCGCAAGCCAGCAGCTGCGCATCGTAGTCCTCGGTGTCGGGCGCCAACGCGTACCACAAGCGGGTGCGCAGAATCGGGTGCACGCGCGCGTCGATGTCAGCTTCGCTCAGCTCACCGCGCCTGAGCGCTGCCAGCAGCGGTTTGCCGTAGCGCACTGGGCTGGGCATCTCCAGGTCGAGGCCCGCGCGTATGCCCTTGACGCCATCACGCACACCGTGCATCCAGTCCGACGTCACGAACCCCTTGAAGCCCCAGTCATCGCGAAGAATGTCAGTGAGCAGTTCACGGCTGTGGCCACAGTACTCGCCGCGAAACTTATTGTAGGCACTCATCACCGAGGCCACCTGCCCCTGCTCAACGATCTTGCGAAAATGCGGCAGGTAAACTTCGCGCAGCGCACGCTCATCGACATTTACGTCAACATAGAAGCGCGAGTTCTCGATACTGTTGAGCGCAAAGTGTTTCACGCAGGCCATCACGTTACGCGACTGCAGGCCACGGGTGAGCGCCAGGCCCATCTCGCCCAGGTGGTAGGAATCCTCGCCGTAGGTCTCCTGGGCGCGCCCCCAACCCGGGTGGCGCAAGAGGTTCACGCAAACCGCGCCCGAGTAATTGGCGCCCGACGCGCGCAGCTCGCGGCCCATGGCCATACCCACCTGCTGCTCCAGGGCGGGATTGAAGGTGGCACCGCGAGCCATGGTGACCGGAAAGCAGGTCTTGCCCCGCCCCACGCCCACGCCCCTTGGCCCGTCGGCAAAGGACAGCGGCGGAATCCCCAGGCGCCGATTGTAGCCGCTGTACGCCAAGGGGACTCCTTGGCCCAGCAACAAGTTGGCCACGTAGCGAAACGAGAAACGCCGCGTCGACAGGTCACCCGAGAGCTGCGCCAGCTTTTCGCGCAGGCTCATCTGTTGCAGGAGGTCGGTCGCGATCGCATCGCAGTCGTCGGGGCAGCTCACCGGCGGAAACAACCCGGGGTCGGCCCGCGTCTCTATCCTGCGATAGTGAACAGCGGTCCACAGCAGGCCACCCAGCGTGCAGAGAGCTACGAGTAAGACGACAGCAACGGCGTAGAGCACAAGCGCGAGACTATGTCGGAAACACGCGTGAGGCCAAGTGATTTGGCTTCGCCTGCAGCCGGGCAGGAGCAAGCCCAGCAGAGAAACAATCGAAAGGGCTGACCGCGCAGAAACTCAGTCGTCGTCGTTGCCGTCTTTGCCTGCAAAAAGCGTGAGCAGCGCGGGTAGCAGCAGCAGGTCGCCCACCAGTGCGCCAACCAGTATCACCATTATGAGCAGGGCCATGTGAACCAGGCCGAGAAACTCCGAGACCATCATCACCATCAGGCCGCCGGTGAGAAACAGGGTCGTGAGCACCATGGCCCGGCCGGTGTTTCGCATGGTGAGCCTTATGGCCTCGGCGTTGTCGCGACCGCTCGCGCGTTCTTCGCGCCAGCGCGCCAGGAAATGAATCGTGTCGTCCACCGCCAACCCGAACGCCAGCGGAAAAGCGACAATGGTCGAGAATCGCAACGATATGCCAGCCACCCCCAACATCGCCAGCCCGAGGGTCAACGGCAACACGTTGGGCAGAAGGCTCAACGCAGCCAGCCGCAGCGAGCGGAAAGACCAGGCGATGATGATCAGTATTATCGGCACGGCGATATAAAGGCTGCGCAACAACGTGGAGATCATCCTCCTCGTCATGCTGTGAAACAGCGGCGTGCCACCGGCCTCGAACACCTCGACGCCGCCAGGAAAATCGGCCTCTTCTACCAGGCGACGAAACTCCGATATCAGTTCGCCGTAACGGTCGGGCTTGAGGTCGCCGGTCATGGCCGTCATGCGCGCGGTCGAGTAGTCGTAGCTCACCATGCGGTCGAACTCCGAGTCGCCGCCGGCCATCTCGAACAGCAGCAGGTACTGGGCCACCGCCTCGGCCGAGTCGGGCACGCGGTCAAAGGCCGGATCGTCACCGGCCATGGCCCGGTTCATCTTGCGTATCCACGGCACCGGGCTGTTCACCCGCGACACGGCCGGCAGTGCCGCCAGTGCCTGGGCCACCTCGTCCATGGCCCTCAATACCCGCGGGTCCTTGACGGCGTCGGGTTGGCTTCCCCTGACCATGATATCGAGCGAGAAAGCCCCCGACAGGTGCTCATCGACGAAGTCCATGGCCAGCACCGTTGGATCACCGGGAAACAAGTCCCGCCGGTAGCGGTTGTCGATCTCGACAAGCGTGGCGGCCCACAGTGCCCCCGCCGCCAGCAGTACCGCGAAGACGACCAACAGACGTGGCCTGGCGAGCACCAGGGCAGTGACGCGGTCGAGCAGCTGGCCGAGCTTGTCACCCGACGCAAACACACGCGGCTCGGGCGGCCGGCGGCGCTCGCTCAGCACCATCAACGAGGGCAACAGCACCACCGACGCCGCCCACGCAAACACGATGCCCGCCGCGCCCACGAGGCCGAACTGTTGTATGTTGGGGATGTCGGAACTGGCCAGCGAGACCAGGCCCACCGCCGTGGTCACGCTGGTGAGCAGGCAGGCACGGCCCACATGGCGCAGGCTCACGGCCAGCGCGTCTTTCCTTTGCCCAGGGTCGTCGCCGGCACGGACGAGATCCTCCTCGTAGCGGTTCAGCACGTGCACCGCGCTCGAGAGCGCTATCACCGCCACCAGCAGTATCATTACACCGCTGCCGGTGAGCACGGCCATGGGTACGCCGGCGCCGCTCATCACGCCCAGGGTGAGCACCGAGGCGCCGCTTATAGCCAGCAACGGCATCCACACCGCCCGAACGCGCCGGAAAGCCAGCCACAGCATCCCGCCGAACACCACTAAACCCACCGGTATTACGCGTGCAGTGTCGCTGTTTACGTGGCCGAACAGCACCGAGTCCTGGTAGGGTATGCCGGCCAGGTAAAACTCGACCCCCGGGGCTTCTTCGGCGAGTACGACATCAAGCTGTTCGAAATTCTTCTGCAGGGCGGTGGGGTCGCGCTCCAGGTTCTGGCTATCGAGCAGGCGCACCAGCAGCGCCACGGTGCTGCCATCGGGTGAGAACAGTGTGTTGTGCAGCAGGGCGTCGGCCATCAAGCGCTTGATCACGGCCTCGTAGTCGGTGGGCGACAGCGGCAGGCTCTCTATGAAGGGGCCTACGTCGAGTGCGTCGTCCAGCGCGCGCACGTCGTTGGCATTGGTAACGCTCAGTACCGAGGCGGTACCTTCGAGCGCCTCTATCCTGGTGGTCAGCCTGTCGACAAGGGCCAGGTACTCCTGGCTAAGCGCATCGGGGTGGTGGTACACGACCAGGTACAGATCGTTCCCCCTGCCGAATATCTCCTCGAACTCGTCCGCGCGTTGCAGTTCTATCGTGCCGCGCGGGGCCATGGTGCGAAAACTGAAGTCAAAGTAACTGTAGCGCGCGTGCACAAAACCCGCGGCCACGAAGGCCACCGCAAAGCAGAGTACGACCACCAGTGGGCGGCGGTATACGAGGTCTACCAGTCGGTTCATCTAATAAATGCCTTCCGTCCGGCGCTTATAGCTCGAAACACCTGCCATGGTGAGCGGCGGCTGGCAACGGGCGGTGGCGCAGGGCGACCCGGGGCAACCAGCCCCCCCCGTCGGGGGTCAGCTCGTATCCTTTTCCATTGACACTGGGAAGACTGAATGGTTATTCTCTAACTGCGGCGTTCCATCTTCTGGGCCCACCGCCACCGAGGATAAATTTGATGCGCCAAACCTCCCTGTTCGTATTAGTTACAGCCCTGGCGCTGGCCCTGCTCGCGGCTCAACCCGCCCTGGCGCAACTGTCGCTCAGCCACTGGGCCAGCGACGGCAAGGTCGCGCTCAAAGTTGTGAGCAGCGGCAAGAGCAAGGCCGTACTGCAGTTCTCGAGCATGGCCATGACCACCTCGCCACTCTGCCCGGCGGCAAGCGTACTGCGCGTGGTCAGCAACACCGGTGACAGCGGCGAACTCAACCTGGACTGCTCGCGCTGGTCGCGAAAGGGATCCTCGTATACCCGCTACGTCTACAAGGGCCGTCGCGACAGCGGCGGCGGCAGCGCGAAGATCTCGTTGTCGTTCAAGAAAGCCAAGGTCAAG
>CAUZFM010000062.1:0-16143 GCA_963579235.1 uncultured Binatia bacterium (SeqCode) | reverse complement strand
CGTGGCCGCCAGTCTCGTGGCCACCCGCGGCGCTACCAGTCTCCATGCTGCTCCACAAAGAACCGCTCTTCACCAGTCCCACGTGCCACGCGGTGGGTATCGACATGCACACGGCAAAAAAGGCCACGGCCAGGGCGAGCACTGCGTAGATGATCTTCTTTTCGTCGATCAGGTGCATGAAAAAAAGGGCCACCAGGCCGGCCTTGGAGGAAGCCACCAACAGCGCCACGGCTATGGCCATAGGCGTAGACAGGTCGAGATAGGATATCGCCACGGTAATTACCGTGAGCGCGGCCAGGACCGCGAACACCACGACGTAGGTTTTTACGTGGGCCTGTATGTCTTCGGCGTGTGCTGACATCATCGTCTCCTGAAAATTATCGTCTACAGCAGGTACAGTACGGGAAAGAGGAAGATCCAGACGAGGTCAACAAAGTGCCAGTAGAGGCCGGCTGCCTCTACACGGCCGGTAAATTGCTCGGGGTCGGTCTTCCACATGCGCGCGCCGGGTCCCAGCAGGTAACCGTTGACCACGATGCCACCGATTATGTGGATGGCGTGCAGGCCGGTGATCGTAAAGTAGATCGCCAGGAAAGTACTGGTAGCCGGTGAAAGCCCGTGGTCAAACTTGGCCGTGTACTCAAAGTACTTGACGACCAGGAAGATGAAGGCGCACACGATGGTGATGCCCATGTAGACCCGGTACTTGGCGAAGTCGTTCAACTTGAGTGACACCCACGACATGACCACCGTCACCGACGACGCAATGAGCACCAGGGTGTTGAAGGTCGCCATGGGGACGCTCAGTATCGTGGAGCCTATTGGCCATTCGACCGCGGCTACGCGCAGCAGGATGTACGACGAGAACAGGGCGCCGAAGAGCATGACCTCCGATGCCAGGAACAGCCACAAGCCCAACTTGGCGTTGGCTATTCCCGTTTCCGGGTGGACTTCAACGACGTGAGGAATTTCCATCGGTTATCTCCTGCCTCGCTCAGGACCGGCCGGGGGTGGTGCCCCCGTCGGCTATATTCCCGTCGGCGATATTCTGCGGCGTGAAGTCGGCTTCTACACCGGGCTGGCTGTACTCGTAGGGCCCGCGATAAACGGTAGGCGTGACGAGAAAGTTGCCGTGCGGCGGTGGCGTGGGCGTGGCCCACTCAAGCGTGGTGGACTGCCACGGGTTGTCATCCTCGACCTTCGGTCCCGCAAAGATACTGCGGAAGAAGTTCACGATGAAGAAAAGCTGAGCCAGCCCCAGCAGCCACACACTCACCGACGATATGATGGTGAGGTCCTGCACCGCCGCGCCGTGGGCGTAGAAGGTCTGGTCGTACAACCTGCGAGACACCCCGGCCATGCCCTGCCAGAACATGGGCAAGAAAACACCGTTGATAAACACCAGTGACGTCCAGAAGTGCAGCTTGCCCAGGGTCTGGTTCATCTGCCGGCCGGTGATCTTTGGAAACCAATGATACACGCCGGCAAACAGGGCAAAGATCGTCCCCGGTGCCACCACGTAATGAAAGTGGCCGATCACGTAGTAAGTGTCGTGCAGGTGGATGTCAGGCGTTGCCAGTCCCAGCGGCAGGCCGGTGAGCCCGCCTATGCCGAACATGGGAAGAAAGGCCAGCGCGAACAGCATGGGAACCGTAAAGCGTATGGCCCCACCCCACAGCGAAATAATAAGCGCCGTGAGAATGACCACCGATGGGATCGAAATGATCATGGTCGTGGTCTGAAAGAAGTTGCTCATCGTCGTGCCCATACCAGTCATGTACATGTGGTGAGCCCACACGATGAAGGACATGAAGCCCAGGAAGATCATGGCGTACACCAGCGAGCGGTAGCCCCACAATGGCTTGCGCGTATTGGTGGCGATGACCTCGGCCACTATGCCCAGGGCCGGCAGGATGAGTACGTAGACCTCGGGGTGAGCCAGGAACCAGAACAGGTGCTGCCACAGCAGGGGGCTGCCGCCGCCGCTTACGGCCAGCGCTTCGCCACCCACCACCAACCCCGAGGGCAGGAAGAAACTCGATCCGAACACCCTGTCCATGAACTGCAGGGTGCTCGCGGCCTGCAGGGCCGGAAAGGCCAGCAGAAGCAGGAAGGAGGTAACCAGCTGCGCCCACACGAAGACCGGCAGGCGGAACATCGTCATGCCCGGCGCCCGAAGGTGCAGTATGGTGACGATGAAGTTGACCGAGCCCAGCAACGAGGACGCGATCAGGAAGAGCATGCCCACGAGCCACCAGGTCTGGCCCTCGGAGGCGATGCTGGACAGCGGCGGGTACGAGGTCCAGCCCGACTGGGCCGCACCACCGGGAACGAAAAAGCTGCACAGCATCACTACGCCGCCCAGGAAGTAGACCCAGTAGCTGGCCATGTTCAGCTTGGGAAACGCCATATCAGGCGCGCCGATCTGAAGCGGCATGACGTAGTTGCCAAAGGCACCTACCGCCAGCGGCACCACGCCCAGGAACACCATTATGGTTCCGTGCATGGCGCCCAGCTGGTTGTAAAACTCCGGAAGCATGATGCCACCCGGCGCGGTGCTGTCGCTGAAAAGCGAACCGATCAGGGGGATGGGCTGACCGGGATAGGCCAGTTGCCACCTCATCAGCATCATCAGGCAGAACCCGAAAAACAGGAAAAACAGCGCCGTAACGCCGTACTGTATGCCGATGACCTTGTGGTCGGTCGAAAAGACGTACTTTCGTACCCAGCTCAATTCTTGGTGATGTTCATCAGACATGAGTCGCGGCTCCGCCGTGGCAAACTGGTCAGTCGTCTGTAAATGGGCACCCGTGGAAGCCCGCCGGCACAACACGCGCCCGCGAGACATTCCCCCTTTTCAGGTGCCCGGAAAGAGGTCCGGTCTGTCTCCTTGTTACGGAAAAGTGGGCTGCTTGTCAACATTGGAGGCAAGCGTAAGTGATGCTTGCGATAAGCATATATTAATCCAGAGAGCCTGGCGCCGGCTGCGCCACCAGGTCATCGGCGCCCGCAGTCCGCGCTAACTCCCGGGCTGGTACCACCGCGTCGAGATTGACTTCTATGGCTCCCACGAAGGTCTTGCTTCTCGCGGCGAGCAGGCGGCGAGGCTTGTCACGCGACACCCACAGTATGGTTTCACGGTGTTTGCCTTCCTCTTCGGGGTCGGTGAGCTCGTGGGTATGCACCGACAACCTCCAGGCCGGCACCGATATGCCAGCGGCCAGCTGCTCTTCCTTTGCGTCCACGCTGATGGTCACCAGGTAGCGGCTGGTGCCCGTAAAAGTGTCCACGTAGAACTCGTCGCCCAGCACGTAGTCGAGGTTGAGCACCAGGAACACCGTGGAGAGAATGTCGAAGGTGTTGCCCCCCGCAAAGCGGTATTCCCTGGTCTTGTCGTTCTTGCGACGGATGGAGTGCACGTTGCGGTCGGCGTCAAAGCGGATATGCGTAAACTTGTCTTTGCGCCTTTCGGTTTCGTCGATGATGAACTCGCGCGGGGAGAAAGGGCGCACCGCCACCACGCCACGAGCGTCGAGGCGGTACTTCCACAACAGGTCAACCACGCTGTTGGTCGTACCGAGCACGTGGACGGTCAGGCGCTTGCCTCTATCGCCGGCACCAGTGTCGCCGACGCCAGTGCCGCCATCATCGGCCGGCTGGCCGCCCGCCTCGATAGAAAGCGTACCCACCGGGATACCCGACCAGCGGAAGTGGTAATCCCAGCGCTCATCGGGCCACTCCACGTCGGCGGGCAACTGGTAAACCGGCGTGCTTACCTGTACCTCGCCGGGCTCGATGGCCGCGGCCGCAACCCCGTGGGGGGCAAGGCAGAGCAGTGCCAGGCCGACCAGGCTTGAGCACAAACCCCGCCGTACCCGCAATACCCCGCGGACTGCCCGGCTTGCACTTACCCGGTAGTCGCGACAGTTTTCCTGTTGGTAAATCGGCATGAAAGAGTCCAGAACCAGCGCAGGGATCCCCCCGGGCATGATCGTCCTTGCCATGACCATCCTTGCTGTGATCATAGCACTGCCTACCGTACCGGGCCTCATGGTAGAGCAGTCCGAGGCCCAATCATACGCGCACCGCGTGAGAGATCGATACAACCGCATCAGCCGTGGTGCCAACGCCGCCGAGTGGGCCAAGCGACTTTCTGATGAAGACGTGGCCATCAGGCTGGAGGCCGTCGAATCGCTGGGCCAGGGCGACATGGAAGAAAGCCTCGGCCCCCTGATCGACGCGTTGGCCGACGCCGACCAACGCGTGCGCGTGAAAGCCGTCAACTATCTTGGAGCGCGGCGCCAACATGCGGCCGTTCCCGTGCTGCTGCAGAAGCTGTTCCTGTCCGAAGTCGACGCCGAGGAGCGCACCCAGGTGCTCATAGCCCTTGGCCGCATAGCCGACCCCAGGGCGAGCAAACAGCTGCTCAATTGTGCCAAGTCCTCCACTTCCGACACTGTCAGGTCTGCCGCCCTCTACGCGCTGGGCGAATCTGGCACCCCCGAAGTGACCGAAGCGCTGAGCAGGTTTTCGGAGGCCAGCAGTGACCAGCAGGTGAAACAACTTGCCGGTGATGCTATCAAGAAGATCGAGGCGCGCGCCGCCGTTGTTCCCAACCGTCAGCCAACCCTGCTGGAGCTTGAGCGACGAATGGCACCGCCGCGGTAAGTTCCGCGAAGGCGGAACCGCCGTATGGCGTTTGTGAACCACGCCGGAGTGGTGAAACTGGTAGACGCGCCGGACTCAAAATCCGGTGAGGGAAACCTCGTGTCGGTTCGAGTCCGACCTCCGGCACATTCGCCTCACGATACAAGGATAACAGGAGACAAAACAAGATGGCAGACATCACCGAAGTAACAGACGCCAATTTTCAACAGGAAGTACTCGACTCGTCGGTACCCGTACTGGTGGATTTCTGGGCACCCTGGTGCGCGCCCTGCAGGGCCATAGCCCCGGTGCTCGAAGAGCTGGCCGGCGAATACGACGGCCGCGCCCGGGTGGTCAAGGTAAATGTTGACGACAACCAGCAGGTAGCAGCCACCTACGGGGTTCGCAGCATTCCCAACCTTATAGTGTTCAAACAGGGACAGGTGGCCGAGCAGATCGTGGGCGCGGCAGCCAAGCCCAAGCTGGCCGAGGCGCTCGACCAGGCAATTTCCTGACGAACAGGGATTGCCTTCAGCAACGTGGTCTACTAGCCTGATCACGTGCTCGACTTCATGCGTAGAAATGCGCGGTCCTGGTTCATCAAGATCGCGCTCGGAATTATCTGTCTCGTCTTCGTCTTTTTCATGGGCGGGGGCGGACAGATCGGTGGCGGCCCGGCTGCGGTGGCGGTGGTCGACTCCACCGAAATATCGATAGCCGACTTCGAGAGGGCCCAGCTCAACAACCAGGCCTACTACCGGGACCTGTACGGCGACTCGCTCAGTCCCGAGATGCTCGACGCGCTCGACATCCCATCGGCCTCGCTGAGCCGACTGGTCGACACCACCTTGATGTCACAGGAAGCACACCGCCTGAACCTGCTCATACCCGACGAGACGGTGCGGCGCGAAATTCGTGGCATAGACGTGTTCCAGCGCGACGGTGATTTTTCACCCGCCCAGTACCGCAGCGTACTCCAGAGGCAGGGACTGTCGCCATCGGCCTTCGAGACCTCGATGCGAGAAGAGATGCTGGTCAACCAGCTGCGCGACGTCGTGTCCCAGGGCGTGATAGTCACAGAAGAGGACGCGTGGGAAGAATTCCAGCGGGGTGCCTCTGAGATCAGTCTTTCTTTCGTTCAGCTCAAGTCGTCGAACTTTGAAGACGCGGTGGAAGTAAGCGAAGAAGACATCGAGCTGTTCTTCGAAGAAGAAGGAGAGAAGTGGCGGCGCGCCGAGAGCGCGGGGGTCAACTACCTGGCCTACTCGCCCGAGTCCTTCCAGGGCAGCGCGGGCGTGAGCGAAGAAGAAATCGAGGAGTACTACCTGCTCAACGTCGACACCGAGTTCACCACCAAGGAACAGGTCGGCGCGCGGCACATCCTCAAGCGCGTGGCCACGGACGCTTCGGACGACGACAAGGCAGCCACCAGGGCAGCCATGGAAGCGGTAGCCAGTAAGCTCGCAGACGGCGCCGATTTTGAAGAGCTGGCTAAAACGGAATCCGAAGATTCGACCGCCAGCGACGGTGGCGACCTGGGCATGTTTGGCCGTCAGAAAATGGTCAAACCCTTTGAAAACGCGGCCTTCGCTCTTGCCGAAGGCGAGGTCAGCGGCATCACCGAGACCCGCTTCGGCCTCCACCTGATCAAGGTTTACAAAAGGCAGGCGCCGCAGGAGCGCGAGCTCGAAGACTCGCGCGACGAGATCCGCAACAAGCTCGCAGCGAAAAAATCCACGGACATCGCCTTCGACAAAGCAGCCGAGGCCAGCGTGGCAATGGTTGACGGCGCCTCGATGGAAGAGATGGCCCAGGCTGACGGGCTGACCATCAAGAGCACTCCCCTGCTCGACCGCGATCAGCAGCTTGTGCCGGGGGTGGGACGCGCGCCTTCGTTCATAGAGGCTGCACTCGCCCTTGGATCAAAAACCGAGGTCAGCGACCCCGTCAAGGCCGGCAACACCTGGTACGTTCTCCAGCTGGCTGACCAGCAGGCGAGCTACGTTCCCGAGCTGGCCGACGTACGCGAAGAAGTAGAGGCCGAGTTCCGCAAGCGCGGGGCGTCACGCCTGGCGCGCGAGCGCGCCGACGAGTTTCTCGCCAGCGCCCGGGAGTCAAACCTGGCCGACGCGGCGAAAGAAGCCAGCCTTGAAATCAGCGAGGCCGGGCCCGTGCGACGCGGTAATAATTTTATCAAGGGCATCGGCGCGCTGCCGTCCGTGGTCGAGGCGATCTACCGCACCACCGCAGATGGAGAGCTTCTACCGCGCAGCTTTGTTCACCGGGGCAACGCCTACGTGCTCGCGCGCGGCGAGCTCAGCGAAGCTACGCGAGAAGACTTTGACGAGGTCAAGGAGGAGCGCCTGGCCGAACTCGAACGGGGTCGCAGCCTCGAGGCCTACACGGCCTTCGTAAGCTACTTGAAGGAAAGGTCGAGCATCACCTACAACCCGGACCTCGTGGCCAGCGTCCGCCCCTGACCGCTATCCCGGCCTGGGCGTCAGCCTGACAGCAGACGCCACGCGTCTGCCACGCCCTTGCACCTGAGAAGCTCGAGGCCGTCGAGGCCCTCGAGGTCGTCGAGCCGATCGCTGTTGGCCGCCGGCACCACGGCGCGCTTGAAACCCAGCCGCGCCGCCTCCTTCACCCGCGCGTGCAGGCGCGAAACCGCCCTCACCTCTCCCGTCAACCCCACCTCGCCCAGCACCACGGTAGCCGCGGGCAGGGTCACGTCGAGCAGGCTCGAGGCCAGCGACGCCATGACCGCAAGATCGACTCCCGGGTCATCGAGGCGCACACCGCCCGCCGTGTTTACAAAAATATCGTGGCTGGCCATCGACAGCCCAAGGCGTTTTTCCATCACGGCTGCCAACATCGCCACGCGGTTGTGATCGACCCCGAGCGTGGTCCGGCGCACGCTGCCCGCTGTACCCGGCGACACCAGTGCCTGTATCTCCACGAGCACTGGCCGGCTGCCTTCCATGCACGAGCTGATTGAGGAGCCGCTCAGGCCTTCCTTAGCGCCACCCGACAACAACAGCGAGGGATTGGGCACCTCGCGCAGACCGTCGGCTGCCATCTCGAAGACACCGATCTCGTTGGCCGCTCCAAAACGATTCTTCACAGCGCGTAGTATGCGAAACGCGTGGTTACTGTCGCCTTCAAAGTACAGCACCGTGTCGACCATGTGCTCAAGGACGCGCGGGCCGGCTATGGTGCCCTCCCTGGTCACGTGGCCAATGAAAATCACCGCGCATTCCAACTCGCGCGCCGCCGCCACAACCTGCGCGCAGGTCTCGCGCAGCTGCGACACCGAGCCGGGGGCCGACTCGACCTCGCTCGAGTACAGGGTCTGTATCGAATCTATTACCGCCACCGCCGGTCGCTTCTTGCGCATTACCTCGATGACCGCGGCCGCGTCGGTCTCGGCCAGCACGAGCAGCTTGTCCGACCCGGCACGCGCCAGCCTGTCGGCGCGCAGGCGCACCTGCGCGGGAGCTTCCTCGCCGGCCACGTACAACACGCAAGCTCCCTTGGCCGAAAGCGCCGAGGCCAGCTGCAGGGCCAGCGTCGATTTTCCTATGCCAGGGTCACCGCCCAACAGCACCGCGCTGGCGGGCACCAGTCCACCGCCCAGCACGCGGTCGATCTCGCCGCTGCCCGATACCAGTCGTCCCTCGATGCCCGGCCCTTCGACCTCGCCCAGGAGCACAGTGGATTCGGCGGCGGCCGCGGCCGATTTTACGGAAGCCTTGCCGCGGCTGGTCGCCGGCTGCAGCTCTTCGACCATGGAGTTCCACTCGCCGCAGCCCGGGCAACGGCCCAGCCAGCGCGCAGCCGACTGACCGCAACCCTGGCAGGTGTAGACGCTGCGTTTTCGACTGCTTCTGCCTGCCATGACCTTTGCCCTCGTCGGAGGCGGCCCCGGTTACCCGTCGCCAGCGCTTCTCAACGAGTTGCCCCTGTAAACCACCGGCAACACGGGATTGCCAAGGCAGGCAGTTGTAAACCAACTGCCGTACGTGAGGTTGACAACAAGGCGGCCAGTGAACAGGATTGCGCGGCCCGGGCAGCGATATCCTCAAGTGAGCGAACATACAGAAGAAACACCCACCACGAGCGAAGACCGCGACCAAGCGGCGCCACGCGCCAGGCTAGACCACGCGCTCGCCGGCGAGCTGGCCGAACTGCGCGACCGCGACCTCCTGCGCGGGCTGCGAGAGGTGGAGTCGGCCCAACTGCCGCGGGTAAGGCTGGACGGCCGCGAGCTGCTGCTGTTCTGCTCAAACAACTACCTCGGCCTGGCCTGTCACCCCGAAGTGGTAGAGGCGGCGCGCCTGGCCACTGCGCGCTGGGGAGCAAGCTCGGGCTCATCGCGCCTGGTCTCGGGCCACATGACTGTGCACGCCGAGCTCGAGGACAAGATAGCTCGCTGGAAGAACCAGGAGGCGGCGCTGGTATTCTCCACCGGCTACCAGGCCAACATCGGAGTGATCAGTTCGCTCACCGGGCCCGGCGACCTGATCGTGAGCGACGAGCTCAACCACGCCAGCATCATTGACGGCGCGCGCTTGTCAAAGGCAGCAACCGTCGTCTACCGCCACAACGACCTCGAGGACCTCGAGCGCGTGCTGTGCGAGAATCGCGACGCCGAGCGGGTGCTGGTCGTCACCGAGTCGGTGTTCTCGATGGACGGCGACCTCGCGCCGCTCACCGACATAAGCAAGGCCTGCAGACGTCACGGCGCCTGGCTGATGGTCGACGAGGCGCACGGTGCGGGCGTGTTCGGCAATCGCGGAGCCGGGCTGGTGCAGGAGCTCGGGCTGGAAAGCCAGGTGCAGGTGCACATGGGCACCCTGGGCAAGGCGCTCGGTAGTTTTGGCGCCTATGTCACAGGCAGCCGCACGCTGGTCGACCTGCTGGTAAACAAGGCCCGCTCGATTATTTTTACGACGGCGCTGCCACCCTCGGCCGCAGCGGCCGCACTGGCGGCGATCCAGGTCGTCGAAAGAGAACCGCAGCGTGCGGCCGGACTGCTGGCACGGGCCACGTCCCTGGCGCTGGCGCTCAGGGAGGCCGGCCTCGAGGTACCCAACGCGGACTCGCAGATCATACCTGTGCTGCTGGGCGACGCGGCGCGCGCCGTTGCCACCGCCGACAAGCTGAGGGCCAAGGGCTTCTACGTGGCCGCCATACGCCCACCGACCGTAGCCCCGGGCACATCGCGGCTCAGGGTGAGCCTGATGGCGACGCACACGAGCCAGGAAATAGACGCTCTGCGCGACGCGATCATTGATTGCGCGCTCGATGATTCTGCCGCCACAAACACCGCCGCAAAAAATGGAGCCCGAGCATGACAGAAACCGCCCCCGCCACCGATGGCCCGCGTGACCTCGCGGCAGACGACCACCGTTACCTGTGGCACCCATTCACCCAGGCCGAGGAGTGGAACTCCCACGACCCGCTGATCGTCGAACGCGCCGAGGGGTTTCACCTCGTGGACACCGACGGCCGCCGCTACCTCGACGGCGTATCGTCGATCTGGTGCAACGTGCACGGCCACGGCCACCCGCGCATAACGGCCGCAATGAAAGAGCAGCTCGACCGCGTGTCACACTCCACCATGCTCGGCCTGTCTCACGTGCCGGCCATAGAGCTGGCGCGGCGCCTGGTCGAAATAACTCCCGCGGCGCTCACGCGCGTGTTCTATTCGGACTCGGGCTCCACGGCCGTGGAAGTCGCCCTGCGCACCGCCTTCCAGTACTGGCGACAGCGCGGGCAGCAACAGAGAAACCGTTTTGTCACCCTGGCCGAAGCCTACCACGGAGACACCATGGGCTCGGTGAGCCTCGGTTTCTCCGAACCGTTTCACCGTGGCTACGGAGCCATCACCTTCGAAGTCTTCAAGTTCAACCCACCCTGGATGTGCGAGCCCATCAACGAGGGATCCGGCAAGCAAGCCGTGGTGGCCGGAATTGAAACCCCGGCGCTCGAGACAGCCGGCACAGCGAGCCTCGCCCAACTCGAAAAACTGCTGGCCGAAAAAGGCGAGTCGATCGCCGCCGTCGTCATCGAACCGTTGGTGCAGGGCGCGGCAGGCATATGGCCGCAGCCACCGTCGTTTGTGCGCGGCGTGCGCGAGCTCTGCGATCGCTACGGGACCCTGATGGTCTGCGACGAGGTGGCCACCGGCTTTGGTCGCACGGGCAGCATGTTCGCGGTCGAACAGGCCGGCGTGTGCCCCGACATCATGTGCCTGGCCAAGGGTCTCACCGCCGGCTACCTGCCGCTGGCCGTAACCCTTGCCACCGAGCAGGTTTTTGATGCCTTCCGCGGCCGCTACTCGGATTACAAGGCGCTGTTTCACGGCCACACCTACGGCGGCAACCCGCTGGGCTGCGCCACCGCGCTGGCCAACCTCGATGTATTCGACGAGGAGAACACGGTCGAGACCGGAGCCGCGCGCGGCCACTTGATGGGCGAGCTGCTGGCCGAGCACATTGCGCCGCTGGCCCACACGGCAGCCCTGCGCAGGGTGGGCACGATGGCCGCCTTCGAAATACAGAAGGACCCCGACAGTGGCCTTCGCTTTGCCACCGACGAGCGTCGCGCCTACCGCGCCGTGCTCGAGGCGCGCAAGCGCGGCGTAATCATAAGGCCGCTGGGCGACACGATGGTGCTCATGCCACCACCGGCCCTGCCCGAGCAGCTCATGCATGAACTCGTGACCGCCACCGCCGAATCGGTGGCCGCTGCGACGGCCGGTTGACGCGCGACCATGGGCTGCCTTTTTGTGACCGGCACCGACACGGGTGTAGGCAAAACGATTTTCTCGCTCGCCCTGCTGGCCGCCCTGCGCGCGCGCGGCGTCGACGCCGTGGCCTTCAAACCCGTCGAAACAGGTTGCTCGTCCGTGCCCGGCTCCAGTAACGAGCTGGTCGGTGACGACTGCAGGGCACTGGCCCGCGTCACCGGGCAGTCGCCTGACCAGGTGGCGGGTCGTTTGTACAGCCTGCCCGCAGCGCCGATGGTGGCCGCCGCCGAACGAGGCGAAACAGTAGACGTCGACTCACTGGCCGCCGATGTGCGCGCCCTGGCCGACGAGCACGAGCTGGTGCTGGTCGAAGGGGCCGGTGGACTGCTGGTGCCGCTTGCGCCCTCATTGACCTGGATTGATTTCCTCGCCCGCGCGCCCATGCCCGTGGTCTGCGTAGTGGCGTCGCGACTGGGCTGCATCAACCACGCGCTGCTCACCATGTCAGCGCTGAGATCCGCAGGCGTGGAGCTGGCCGGTTACGTCATGAACCAGCTGGCCGACGATGACTCGCCGGGTGGCAACGGCCAGGCGATAGCCGACTTCGGTCACCTGACGGGCGCCCCCCCCTGCCTGGGCATGCTAACGGCCCTCACGCCCGAAGAGATATTAAACAGCGGCCACCTGGCGCGCCTGGGCGAGGCCAAGCTTGAGATAAACGCCCTGCTCGACGCCGCTCACCCCCCCGTTCAGAGGGACTAAATCTGCCAGCAGGTCTTTAACCCTTGACAAGCTTCGGCAAGTGGCGCCTCCCTTGAAGAAACAGGCTTTACCCGTCAGGGGGGGGGCTCAAGGAGGACCTCATGGGAAGATACAGCAGAAATTCGCCCACCAATCATCGCACGACCGCAGCGTTCATCGTAGCAGCCCTACTGTTGCTGCCGCTGTCGGCTTCCCATGCAGCCGCGAAGAGCAAGGTCAGCAGCCTGGGCAGCGTGAGCGCCACGAACGTGGTGACGCACACACAGAGCGGCGACAACAACGCTGGCGCCGTGGGCAGCTCCACGGGCAAGATTTCCAAGGTGGGAAGGGCAAAGGTCTCCACCAGTGCATCTTGGGATTGGAGCTCTTACTCGAGCTCGCACCCCTGCGCACTGGTTAACACCGACTCCCACGCTTTCAGCACCGGCTCCGCCGGCGCCTTCACCACCGACTCTACGGTGACCATCGAGCGCCTGAAAAAAGGCGTGGTCGACCCGGGTAATAAAATAACCGCCGTTATCAAGGGCGGCTCTATCTGCGAAGTCGAGGTCAACGTGGCCCAGTCCTGCACCACCAACGAGGGAGTGGTCAACTTTGAAATCACCGGTGGCACGGGCAAGTTCGCCACCGCCAACGGCACGGGAATGTTGCACACGAGGATCAACGGCTGCGGTTCCGCACCGCTGCTGACGCTCAGCGAAATCGTGTTGCAGCTCAATCGCTGACAGCTCAGTCGCTGACAGCTCAGAGAGAAAGGCTAGCGAGTACCGCGCGCCTTATCTCATCGAAGGCAACGCCCCGCTGCAGGGCAATACGCGCGAGGTCGTCGAACTCGGGTTCGGCCGTTTCGCTGCCATCGGGGCGCGCAATGAACTTGACCGCCACCGGGCCGAACTCGGTGTCGATCAATTCCACTCGCCGCGGCAGTACCACTCGGCCCATGGCCCGAAAACGTAGCCCCGCGGTGGAGCTGTGGGTGAGCAGCAGGTGGGCCAGCTCGTGCACCGTGCCTACATCGGCCAGCACTTCGAGCCGGTTTCCCAGGCGCCCTTTCTTCATGCCAACCGGCACCACGCTGACGTCTCGAGCGCCGGCCCCGCGCAGGCGCTCGGCCGCAAAGGCAATGGCCTCGGCCGTCATGTCGTCAACATCGGCCACGATGGCAATGACCTGCTCGTCATCGTCAGCTTCGCAGTGGCCCAGGAAAATACGAAGGACGTTGGGCCGGTCGTCCATCTGCCGGCTGCCCGCGCCACTGCCGCAAGCCTCTAGTGTAAACACCGGGCGTGCGGGGACCGCCAGCGCGCTGAGTATGGCCGCGCCGGTTGGCGTCACGGTTTCACCCTGGCCGTCGCCCGCCACGAGCTCGAAACCGGCAAGTAGCTCGACCACCGCCGGCACCGGCACCGGCAGAGTGCCATGATCGCAAACAACGGTACCACTGCCAGCAGGAAGCGGGCCACAGAAACACCGCTCTATCCCCAGCCGGTCGAGGCACCAGGCCACGCCCGCTATATCGACAATAGAGTCCACCGCACCGACCTCGTGAAAATGAACTTCATCGGGCGTGCAGCCGTGCACCCGGGCTTCGGCCACGGCCAGTTTCTCGAATATCCTGAGTGCGATGTCGGCCGCGGCGGCCGGGAAGCCCCGGGCCGGAGCCTCTTTGAGCAAGCTGCGTATGCTCGACCAGTCGCGCCGTACTGTGACCCCCTCGGCTACGATCACGTCGAGCCGCCGGGCGCGCAGCCCGTCGACACTGGTCTCGCTGCTCTCCAGCCTCCAGCCGTCCACCCCCAGGCAGGCGAGCCCGTCCTCCAGCCGCTGGGAGTCAACCCCCCTGCTTGCGCCAAGATCAAGCAGCGCGGCCAGGGTCATGTCGCCACTTATGCCCGATGGAGTATCAAACCACGCTATTTTCATTGCCTTCCTGTCATCGTCTTTCTGCCACGAAACAGCTGGCAGCACCCCGCCCCGCTACTCGCTGCCGCCTTTACTAGACCCAATCGCGGTGCTAGGATTCCGTGTTTAGTCTGCCCGTAAGGGGCAGCAGAGGAAACCCACTATTGGGAGAGCTCAACAAGAAACAGCTCATAATGTTCGAGCGGCAGCTCGAGCACCAGAAGCAGCAGCTTCAGGAAGAAGTCGGCCGCACCGTCCACGAAATGACCGACAAGGACGAGAGCTACGCTGACCCCGGTGACCGCGCGGCCTGGGAGAGCGAGTCGGGACGCGACCTGCGTATTCGCGACCGCGAGCGCAAGCTCCTCGGCAAAATAGACGAGGCGCTCGCGCGCATAAGCGACGGTACTTTCGGCGAATGCGAGGAATGCAGCGAAATGATCCCGGTCGGCCGCCTGCGAGCCAGGGCTGTTACCACGCTCTGCATAGGCTGCAAGGAAAGCCAGGAACAAAAAGAGAACAAGCCTAACCACCCCGCCTGAGGGTGGTGTCAATGGGGAACCGCCGCCAGGCTACCAGGAATCAGCGGACCGAACGGTTATGGAATACGGGGCAGTAGCTCAGCTGGGAGAGCACCACGTTCGCAACGTGGGGGTCGAGGGTTCAAATCCCTTCTGCTCCACCATTCGTATTCTCCCTACAGGAACCCGATAGAATTGTAGGCGGTGTAACTGTCGCCGTCGGGGTCGGTGGCGACGGTGGACGGCAATAAGGCTCCGCCGGGCACGAGCTGGGCCGCCGGTACGTTGAGCCAGTTCTCCATCACGGTGCCGAACACGTCGCGAAAGTCGTAGGTCATGCGTAGGTCGTCCTCGTTCTCAACGCCGGGGTTGTCCAGTTGCGGGTAGACCCCGTACTGACCGCCGACGGTCGAGCCACCCGCCACGAATACCGGCGCTGAGGTGGCGTGATCGGTGCCCGCGCTGCCCGCGCCGTAGGCGTTCTGGCGTATGGTGCGACCGAACTCCGACCAGACCACGATGAGCACCTTGTCAATCAGGCTGCCCTCGAGATAACCCGTGTAGCCCGACGGCATGGTGGCCGGCGAGGCCATGTCCTGGTAAAAGCCCACCAGCGACTCGGACACCTGTTTGAGCAGGTAAGAGTGAAAGAACCCGTTCTCCTGGCTCGCGTGGGTGTCAAACCCGCCGGTCGACACATGGAAGAAGCGCGCACCCACGTCCGAGCGGATGGTGGCCGCCACGTGCCTCAGGTCACGGGCCAGCCCGCCACCGTAGGCCACCTCGGGGTTAACGTCGTTGTTCAGCGCCGAGTCGTACACCAGGGCGTTGTTCTTGTTGTACTTGCCCGAGCTCGACAGCATCAAGGCCTCCACCTTACCGGCGTTGCCCAGGCCGTTGCCCGGCAGGTAGTACTCTTCCATCTTGTTGATCGTAGCTGCGCCGGTATTGCCCATGGAGACCAGCTCCGGGTAAAGCGCAGGGTCGGCCAGGCCGCTGGCGGTGTACAGGTCGACCACCGTATCCTTCTTGAGCGACTTCTCGCCCGAAGCCGGAAAGTCGAGTTCCGAGAGCTTCTTGATGGCCAGTACGCTGGTGTCGGTGGGCGAGAAAGCCGGGTTGACCGACGACCCCATGTTGAGACAAGCCACGTCGGTGCCAAGGAAACCCGCCCAGTCCAGGTAGCTGCCAAACCAACCGCCGTTGCCCGTACCGACGGGGTCGAGGTTGTACCAGATGTCCTCGCTGCGAAAGTGCGAGTGGTTGGCAAAGGGGTAGTGCACGCCGTTGATCACCGCGAGGTCGCCCTGCTGATAGAGGCCATGCATGGCACCCATCACCGGGTGTAACGCGTAGCTGTTGCCGTCGTCGTTGGCGCCGATGTCGAGCACGTCGGACACGCTGAAGCCCTCGCCCGCCCACGACGTGAGGCCGGCCTGGGTGTCGGGCAGGGCCAGCGTGGGGCGAAACAGGTCGTAGTTGCTGCGCTGACTGCCGCCGAGGGGGTACACGGTGTTGAGGCCGTCATTGCCGCCGTTGAGCTGTACAAAAACCACT
>CAUZFM010000061.1:0-16987 GCA_963579235.1 uncultured Binatia bacterium (SeqCode) | reverse complement strand
ACTCGCAAGAGGAAGAGGAAGAGGAAGACGGCAAACAGGACAGCGACGCGAACGGCGGCCAGCTGCAATAGTCCGGTCGGGTGATCAACCGAGTCCTCCAGTTCGTCGCCATTCTCAGGCGAAACGGCATACGCGTATCTACCGCTGAAACCCTGGACTCGGTAGAGGCAAGCTTGCTCACGGGCCTGGCTGACCGCGACACCTTCAAATCAGCCCTGCGGACGGCCATGGTCAAGCGCCCGGTAGACATCCCGGTATTCGACGGGCTGTTCGACGATTTTTTCTCCGGCATGGGCCGCCTGGCCGCTGGCCTGGACGACAACGACACCGCGCCAGCCAATCCAGCCGAGTACCAGGAGCTGCTCGATCGCATCGAGGAGCTCCTCGACTCGCTTGGAGACGAGATTTCACCGCTGGCGAGGGCACTGCTGCTCAACGACCAGGCCGCGCTCGAAAAGATCCTCAGGGAACTGGCGGACTCGGGTAAGGTGCCAGCGCCGAAGAGCCCGTCTTCCCAACAGGGCGCCGTGCGCGCAGCGGCCAAGGCGCTGGGCGTCGGGGGCCTGTCGCAGGAGCTCGAGCGTTTGCTCGAGGCCGGCCAAGCGGCTGGAAGCGAAGATGGCGAGCTCGACCAGATCCGCGAGCTTTTCAACGAGAGGGTAAAGCAACTTGGCGAGATGCTGAAATCTTTGGTCAAGCTGCAAGGTCGCTACGACAGCAGCGAGGAAGCGTCGCCCAAAGAAAAAGACCGCCTGCTCGACAAGAGCTTCTACTATCTCTCGCCCACCGAGATCAAGGAGATGCGCGACGCCGTGGCCGTTTTGGCCAGGCGGCTGCGCAACCTGCTTGCCTTGCGTTACAAGCGGGCCAAGCGCGGTCGCCTGGACGTTAAATCGACACTACGCCACTCGATGGAATTTGGTGGAATACCGTTCCGGGTTCGTTACGACCGCAGGAAGAGGGAGCGGCCCAGCGTCGTGGTGCTGTGCGACATATCGGACTCGGTACGAACCGTATCGCGCTTCATGCTCCAGTTCGTGCATTCATTGCAGGACATGTACTCGAGAGTACGCAGCTTTGTCTTCGTAGCCGACATGGGCGAAGTAACCCGCCTTTTTGCCGAAAACGAGATCCAGTCGGCCATACAACAGGCCATCACCGGCGACGTGGTCAACGTCTACGCGCACTCTAACTTTGGGCGCGCGTTCAGCCAGTTTCACAGGGACCAGCTCGACACGATTGACGGTCGCACCACCGTCATCGTCCTCGGTGATGCGCGAAACAACTACAACGCTGCCAACGACTGGGCTCTCAGGGACATACAGCAACGGGCCCGGCGCGTTATATGGCTGAACCCGGAAAACCGCTCCACCTGGGGATTTGGCGACAGTGAAATGCAAGTCTATGCGGTTCACTGCGACGTAGTAGAGGAGTGCCGAAACCTGAGGCAGCTCTACAAGGTGGTCGACCTGCTGGCCACCACCTGACCGGTGGAACAAGCGTTCTTAATCGCGACAGTTGACGAACGGCGTCCCCGGGGACACAATCGCAGTGAAATGAGTGTTGACGGTTTTGTTCGTATGTCTGTTGGTGGCCTGGCCCTGGACCCGGTTACCAAGACCCCCATCGTCATCCTTCGAGATGAGGGTGGCGCTCTGAACCTGCCGATCTGGATAGGCCAGCTGGAGGCGACCTCGATGGCGACCGAGCTGGAGGGCGTCAAGATGACCCGGCCCATGACCCACGATCTTCTCTGCGTCGCCATCGAGAAGCTCGGCGCGAGCGTCGAACGCATAGAAGTCACTGAGATCAGGGACGGAACCTTTTTTGCGGTCATCAAACTTAAGACCGCGGGGCAGGAGTTAACCCTGGACGCGCGGCCCAGTGATGCCATATCGCTTGCACTGCGCACGGGTACTCCCATTTACGTGGCTGACGGGGTGTTAAAGGCCACCGAGGCCTCGCGAGTGAGCCAGGAAGAACCGGTAGTGCTCGAAGGCGAAAGGGACCTCTCGGACGTTTCGCCAGACGAATGGGTCGATATACTCAAAAACCTCGACCCGGATGACTTCAAGTACAAGATGTAAACTCCCGGTGAACGCCGCGATGCCCGCCAGCCGGGCGCGAGCGGCGAAACCGGCAAATAAACAGGGGTAGCTCTAATGGCCGCAGAAGCATCTTTTAATCGTAAGGACCTCAAGGCTCCGGACAAGTTCTTTATCGCCTTCGGTAAGGGCCTTGAGTACGTCCGGAATAACCACACCCGGGTAGCAGCTGTAGTTGCCGGCGTGGCCCTGGTCTTCGTGGCCGGCGCCGTCTTCAGTTCATGGCGTACCAGCCTCGAAGAACGCGACGCGGCCGCCTTTGTACGGGCCACCGACGCTATTCGCTCCGAAAGCTTTGCCACCGCGGCCATTGTCCTCGACCAGCTGACAGTCGACGGTAATCGACCCTACGGTGACCTCGCGAACCTCTACGCGGCTCGCCTGGCTTACAACGAGGGCCGCTTTGAGCAGGCGGCTGGACACTACGCGACGTTTGCCAGCGCTGCGCGCACGCCTTACCTCCGCCAGATAGCCCTGGTGGGCCAAGCGGCCGCGGCAGAAGCAGCTGGTGACAACCGACAGGCCGATGAGGCCCTCGAAATCGCTTCGCGCATAGACGCCCCGTACCGTGAGCCGGCCCTGCGTGCCAGGCTGCGCGTTGCCGACGCTGGCGCGGACAGCAGCGTGGCCCTTGAGGCCATAGAGTCCTTACTTGAGCACTTTCCGGGGCTGTCAGACGTCGCCGAGCTCTCCAAGCGCCAGCAGTCACTCGCCAACTGAAGGCTGACACCCACAGCCGAGCACTTAAGCACCTAATATACTGAGCCTTTTCGCGCTGATTTCGGCAGCGAACAAGCCGCGTTGCGCGCCACAGAAAAGCCAACGGGCGGGACATTCGACTCAATAACAGAGGCGGGGCAGGACTGGGCACATACCCGGATTTAAAGCCCGTCGCGTCCGATAAGATATATTATGTAAACCCAGCGGCGAACGGCACTTGGTGGAGGGGCCCTGGAGGGCCAACAAGACTGGGGCTCAGACCGACTCCCAGGGGTCGTAAAGTTTGGCGTATTCTTCGAGCGCAAAGCGATCGGTCATGCCTGCGATATAGTCGGCTATGACCCTTGCCATGGGCATTTTGTCGGCGCGCTGCACCACGTGTGGCGGCATCTGGTAAGGCTCCTGCAAGTAGGCCTCGAAAAGGCCCCGCATGACCCTGCCGGCCTTGGCGCCCATGCGACGCACGCGTTGGTGCTGGTAGAGCCGCAGCATGAGGCGTTGCTTGAGATCGGCCGTGCGGCTGTTCATGTCCTCGCTGAAGCCAGCCAGGCGCTTACCGGCGGCGCGCACGTCGGTCATGTCCTTTATGGCGTTGTCGGCAAGCTGCTTGTCCAGGTAAGCGAGTAGATCGGCCACCATCTCGTCCAACAGGCGCCTGACGGCCTGGTAACGCAGCACCTGGAGTGATTCACCCCCGTAGGCAGCCTGCACGGCCTCGTAGTGGCCCGCCCAGAGATCTACATCGGCCAGGTCATCGAGGGCCAGCATGCCCGACTGCAGGCCATCATCAATGTCGTGGCAGTTGTAGGCAATCTCGTCGGCGAAATCGACGATCTGGGCCTCTATCGGTGGTTGCTCCGCCGGGTTGTACGACGACACCCGGGGCCGATCGTACCAGGTAGAGTGCTTGAGGATACCCTCCCTGACCTCGTAAGAAAGATTGAGACCGGGAAAGTTAGGGTACCGCTCCTCGAGCTTCTCTACTATGCGCAGGCTCTGCGCGTTGTGCTCAAAGCCGTCGTGCTCCTTCATGAGCTCGGCCATGGCGTGTTCACCTGCGTGCCCGAAGGGTGTGTGCCCCAGATCGTGCGCCAGCGCCACTGCCTCTGCCAGATCCTGGTTCAGCCCCATGGCGCGAGCGACGGTGCGCGTTATCTGGGCCGTTTCCAGAGTGTGAGTCAGGCGTGTACGGTAGTAATCGCCCTCGTGGTTTACGAAGACCTGGGTCTTGTACTCCAGTCGCCTGAAGGCCGTAGAGTGAATGATGCGGTCACGATCGCGCTGAAAAGCGAGCCTGAATCCGTGCTCTTCTTCGGGGTATTCGCGGCCCCGGCTGTCGGCCGATGCCATGGCATAGGGCGCAAGGTCCCTGCGTTCATTCTCTTCGAAGCAGGCCCTGTCTCTCACCGTCGGAAGCTATCCTCAGCCACCGGTAAGTGTAGTCGTAGTGCTGGAGGTCGAAGTGGTCGTCGGTGTTTCAGTCGGGCCATAGAAGAGATCGCTGAAGTCGGAACTCAGCGTATCAGTGTCACCAAAAACCTGGCAGCTGGTCGCGGCTTCGTTGCACGCCACCACCCAGCCGTTAACCGCGTCGGCCAGTAGCACCGCGGCGCTTGAGGCCCCCGAGAACGCGTAACTGGGGTTTCCCGCGACCGCCGAGGGGCCACCACCGGCCAGCAAGCCGTCGGCAGCGGCGGAAACCGCGCAGGAGCTGCCGTCGGCTGAGCAACGGTAGAGGTTCCCGGTGGCATCGGCCAGGAAGAGCGAACCCGGTAACCCTCCCGCAAAAGCGATGTCCACCAACCGTCCGGCCACTGAGGTTTCGCCCAGGTCCCCAAGGAATCCACTGGCATCGTAGCGCCGTGCCGGTTCCCCGGCCCGCCCGTCTACAGCCAACAATTCCCCAGTCAAGGGTGAAATAGCAATATTAATTACTTCTTCAGCGCCGGATGTCACGTCGCCGAATACCGACACAAACAGTCCGTTGGCGGCGTTAAAAACACTGACCACTCCATCGCCTTCGACGACGTACAGTTCGCCGGTTTCACTGAAAGCTAGATCAACGGGGTCAGTCAGCTGGCTGGTTTGACCGAAGCTTCCGATCACGCTTCCGTCCACCGCCGAAAACTCGCGGATCTCGCCAAGTGTCCTGTCGAGCAACAGCAGGTTTCCTGTCACGGGGTTAGCAGCGCCCCTGGTCGCATCGGGGGCGAAGACATCGGGATCGTCTAATTCAGCCAGGGCCGCCCCCTCGGTGCCACCGAAGCCAGCCAGCGAACCCACAACGTACAATGTAGGAAAGGTCTCAAGATGCGCCACTTCAATGTCGGTGCCGCCCTGGCTGGTGAAGGTTACCAGTCTTACCTCGTAGCTACCGGCGAGATCAGCCACGAAAGACGCGTTGGCCCCCTGGTCGCCCTCGCCCACCCGGCACATGCCGGTCGTGCACTGCGGCGAAACGGTACCGGTGTTAAAAAGACAGGTCGCGTCTTCTGCACAGTCATCATCACTGGCGCAGAAGCCCAGCCCGTCACTGCATACATCATCGTCGTTGGACGCACAGACTTCCAACGGGTTGTCCTCGCAGTGGTCCTCGAGTACAGCCGCGCTTCCAGTGGGCGCAAACAAGCGCCAGGAGTACGTGAGGCCGCCGCCCACCGGATCAGTCGAGCCGCTCGCGTCAAGCTGGTAGCGACCGCCAACGTCAACGATATAGGAAGCCGGAACGATCTCTGCGCCGGGACTGGCGGGCGCGCTCAACGAATCCCCGGAACCGCAGCCCGCCGACAGCCAGGAAAGGGCCAGGGCTGCAGCTAAGATAACGGATGGGAAAGTACGCAATTTCAGGGTCATTTATTTTCCAGGAACCGTCACTTACTCCGTGACCGTGACTGCCGGGCAGCCGCGGGGCGGGCTTGGCAAGAATAGCCTTACCACCCGTCCGAACAAGTTTGGCCCGTTGGGCGCTGTCCAGCCTGAAGTGCCCCCGGCACGACTCGAACGTGCGACGCCAGGATTAGGAATCCTGTGCTCTATCCACCTGAGCTACGGGGGCCTCAACAGCTTCAGGTGGATTTACTAGCCCGCGCGTGGCGTTCGGGCAACAACGGCTCGAATCGCGAGCTCAGTCCTTGCGGTCTCGCATCTCGGTGGCAAGTTTTTCCATCTGGGCTCGACCCGCGCGCAGAAAATCGCCGTTCCATGCCGAACTATGTCCTTGGGCGGACAAGTAGTTCCGAGCACCTGCCACGGTCAATCCTTTTTCCCTTAGGAGCGACTTGATCTCCTGCAGCGTCTCGATATCGCACTGCTGGTAACGCCGCTGCTTGGAATTCGGCCCCCTGCCCGGTTTGATCTGGTCGAATTCATTCTCCCAGTAACGCAGCACCTGGGGTTTGAGTTCGAGCATCGCCGCGACCTCACCTATGCTGTAGAAAAGCTTAAGATTGATCGGTGTTTCCATGTCTCCTATTTGCCCCGCGTTTCCCCTCTGCTGAGCCTGAAATCAGGAACAAGGGGCAAGACGAACGACAAAGCATACCCTATGCCAACACCTCGATCTCCCACCCAAGTGGGTAAAAATGGCCAACGCTAGCCCCCGTTCAGGGGGGTGTTTCAGGTCAGCCGGCACTGCAGTCTAACAACACCGGGTTGCCAACCACCAGCGAAAGAATCAGCAGAGCGTCGACCACCGAGAGTTCCTGGTCGCCGTTCACGTCACACGTTTCGAGCGGACAGCTGCCGGGCAAGCCCAGTGCGCTCCTGAGTACAATGAGGGCATCGGCGATGCCGATCTGTCCTGAACCATCAGCATCACCACAGCTGGACTCCGCTCTCAGGGGCCAGCCGAGATCAGCCAACAGGTAGGCGGCCAGGCCCCCAGGCAGTCCGGTGTCATGAATTGGTCCAGTATAACCCGGCTCCATGAACTGGTCGGGCGACAGCACCGGGCTGAAGTGGGTAACCGAGGACCCCGGGGCCAGGAGGACAGGATCATGCATGTGGACGTCTCCGTTGACGTCCACTCCGCTGTCGAGCAACACCGACGCGCGGGCGAGCTCGTCGCCGGACCAGGCTAGCCTGCCGTCGGAAACGAGCACCGCCGCACGCTCAGCCGACGTCATGGTGGAGAGAACCTTACCCGTACCCGCCTCGATCAATTGCAATAGGTACCTGTCGTCGTAACCCCGCCCGAGGCAAGCACCATTCGCGCAACCCACGGCAAGCGTACAAAGACCCATGTCCGGGCAACGCAGCCTGCTATCGAATTTCTCACCACTGCGGTAATCAAACAACGTGGTAAAACCAAGACCGTGGGCGATCTCGTGAAGGGCGACCGAAACTAGGTCTATGTCGCAGCCACGCGGGCCGCAGGGAACCTCGCCGTCATGCCCATAGTACCAGCTGCGTTCACCCAGCACGGCGTCACTATCGACCGACGCGTTCAGCGTAATCCATATTTCGGGAATGCCGCCGTTGAGATCAAGCCCGGCCAGGTTATTGGCCAGTGCCGCCGGGTAGTAGGTGGCCGGAAGTAGCGCCCCTTCAAAATCACGGTGCACCGTCATGCTGGCCGCCGACCCCAGCACCGCTCCGTAGAGCGTGCCGCCAAGTTCGACGAAACGGACCCGCAGAACGATCTCTACTTCGTTTGCGAGGGTGTCCTCCCATAGGCCCGCCGCATAGCGCAGGGCATCGAGACGCTGTTCGCCCAGGGTGACTGCACTGCTGCCAGCCACCGCTTCCAGCACGGTGGGGTCATTGAGCCCACTGTCAGGAAAGTCCGCGTTGAGTATAGAAAAACCAGCAGCCGCGGCAGTGCGAGGCTCGAGCAGCGGCCCGGAAAGAAGAAGCAACAAGCCCGCCGCCGCTGTGCCTGCTATTCGCCCGCATAGAGCGCCCCTGCCTGATCCCGAGTACACCCTGCCCCCCCTGCCGGGCTTGAGGGTTAGCAACGTAAGGGCCGGTCTTCAAACGTGCTGTACAATTCTGTGCATAAGTAGAGGGAGCGGTATCAGTCGGACTGGCTCGGAATCCGCTCGGCCCAGCCAACAACGGCCTCGAGCTGCGCGCCCAACTGCAGAAGAAGCTCATCCTGCCAGGGGGCAGCCACGAGCTGAATTCCAACCGGCAGGCCTTCGGCCGACAAATGCACGGGCAGAGATATAGCCGGCTGGCCGGTGACATTGAACACCGGGGTGAAGGGGACCATATCCGCGGCCTTATTGAGCGGGTACATGGGATCGTCGCCAGCCCCTTCCCATAACACGCCGATAGGAGGTGGCAGGCAGGCTGCGGTGGGCGTGAGGAGCACATCAAATTTCTGCCAGGACGTTACGACCCGGCGCGAGTACATCTGCAACGCAGCCACGCTGGCCACGTAATCGGCACTGCTCGTCTGCATGGCCGACTCGCGCATGGCCACGTTCAAGGGCTCCACCTTGCTCCAGTCCTGCACGTCCCAGAAAAGAGGCCCGGTGTTCCAAACAACCTTGAACAGATCTAAGAATTCAGGCCCCATTTGCCAATCCGGTGCCGCTTCAAAAACTTCATGGCCGGCTTCCTCGAGTAAACGCGCAGTAAGCTCGACCGCCTTGATGCTTTCCTGGTCCACCGGATCCCCCATGGGGGAAGCTGTTGTAAAAGCGATGCGCTGCGACCCGCCGCTACTCGACCTACTGGCGTCGAGGAAGGTCGTGGCCGGCCGTGGTGCAGTGTACCAGGCCAGGGGGTCATACGGTGCAATAGCGTCGAGGACAGCCGCCGTATCGGTCACCGTCCGCGACACGCAGCCTTCGACGGCAAAGCCAAGCATGACGTCGCTCACTACCGGGGGACCAACGCAGGTTCTCCCCCTGCTCGGCTTGAGCCCTACAAGCCCCGACCAGCCGGCCGGCAGGCGAATAGATCCCCCACCGTCGTTGGCGTGCGCGATCGGGACCATGCCCGAGGCCACGGCAGCGCCCGCCCCCCCGCTTGAACCGCCGGGACTCCGAGTCTTGTCCCATGGATTACGCGTCGCACCCCAGGCCTGGTTCTCGGTGACCGGCAGGGTCCCGAACTCGGGCGTGTTGCTGCGACCCATGAGCAGGAAACCGGCGTCCCTGAACTGGCTCACAATGGTCGCATCCCCCGGAGCCACGCGATCCTTAGCGCCCATTGAGCCAAAGGTAGTAGGCCAGCCTTCAACGTCAGTCAGATCCTTGATCGGCATCGGGACACCGTGGAAAGGCGGCAGGTCATCACCGCTCATAACTTTTTCTTCGGCCAGCCGTGCCTCTTCGAGTAACTCTTCATCCCGGCGCCATATTATGGCGTTGAGTTCCGGGTTGACCCTGTCGACCTGATCGAGGCAAGCCTGCACGACTTCAACCGGACTAATCTCGCGCTTCTTGATTCGTTCGGCAAGCTGAAGACCTGACGCAAAAAGTATAGAATGATTGTCCACGTTTAGCCTAGCCGTAAATTAACCCGCCCCGACGCGGTGTCAAACCTGAAAGGACAGGACTTCGAGTATGAAACAAACACTGAACTTCGCCATCGTCGTGATCTCCCTGCTGGCGTTTTCGTGGCTGCTCAATTCCGGTAGCATCGACTACCCGCTGGTTTATGACGACAAGGCCCTTGTTACCGAACGCGACTCGTCGCTGGATCATTCCCTTGCCGAGTTCTTCTCAACCCGCCACGAGGGTCTGGGCCGTCACTTGACGGTGCTGAGCATTGACCTGGATCGATCTGCATCGGGTTCGACCTCGCGCTTTCACGTCACCAACGCCCTGCTGATGGGCCTGTGCGGCGTGGCCCTGTACGGTCTGGGCCTGGCACTGGGGCTCGCACCGGCCGCAGCGTGGACGGGTGCGGCGGTATTTGTCGCCCACCCTCTTCATACCGCCGCCGTCGTTCCTGTCTCGGGACGCAGCGAGCTGCTGGCGGCCTTGTTCGTCCTCAGCGCGACTGTGCTTTACATCGGTAGCCTGCGTCCCCTGGGCTACCGACGCCTCGCGCTGCTGTGCCTGTTGTTTTTCGCCGGCCTCGCGTCCAAAGAGAATGCCCTGGTGTTGCTGCCCGTACTGCTCTGCTACGAAGGCCTTCAGCACCTTGGCCGCCGCAGTGACGCTGCCGTTGCCCCGGCGGCCGCCGATTTTCGCGCGCTCGGCGCCCTGCTTCTAACCGCTGCGGCCTGGCTCGCCCTGGTCTATCGCAATTTTGCTACGCTGGCGCCGGTCGAAGCCATAGACAACCCACTGGTGGCTCTCCCGTTACTCGAACGTGTAGCCCAGGCTGCCTCAGTGTTGTGGCAGTACGCTTGTCGCCTGGCCTGGCCCTGGCCACAGGAGACCATCCCCACGGTAGTCAGTTTTGCCAACTCGCAAACGATAGTGGCCCTGCTCGCCTGGACGACCCTGCTGCTTTTCTGCCCTCTGGCGGTGAGGTACTTGCGGCTCAGGGTGGCCAACGGACTGCTTCTCCTCTGGTTCCTGCTGGCTTTTTCTTCAACTGCCAACGTCTTCTTCCCTCTTGGCACCGCCTACGCTGAGCGCCTGGCTTTTCTTCCCAGCGCCGGACCGGCCTTGTTGTTCGGGGCACTGTTGTTCCCCTTGTCTCGGGGAAAGTTGCGTAACGCGATGGGAATCTCTATTGCCCTGCTCGTGCTGGTGGTGGGCGCTTCGGGTTACCTCGAACAGGCGCGTAGCTGGTCATCCGAACTCCATTTTCACCGCCAGGCTGCGGCGGCCAGCCCGCGCTCGGCCAAGGCTCACTACGATCTCGGCATACAACTTGCCGGCAGCGGCAAGCTGAAGGAGGCCCTGGGGCCGATGCGCCGGGCGGTGCGCCTGGCGCCTGGCCTCAGCGAGGGGACGCTCTATCTCGCCGAAACCCTGGTTCGACTCGAGCAGGTCGATGAAGCGATTCTCGCCTGGCAAGAATACCTGCTTCTGCGACCGGAAGACGACGGGGCGAGATCTCGCTTGATGGCCACACTGGTGTTAAACGAAGACTGGACGGCTGCGGCGGCGCAGGCCCGCGAGCTGGTCGCTCGTGGTAAGCCCGAGTTCTCAGAGTTGGCCGTCCAACTGGAACTTGAAGCCGAGGCTCTCAGTCCTTGAACGCCAGTTCGCTCACCGGTAAACGGTAGCGCCGCATCAGCATGTAGACGGCCAACGCGCCGAGGCGCCGGTTTTTTTGTATGCGCCGCCTGTCGGCAAGAACAGCAGGTAAACCCGCCAGGGCGGCCAACCAGGCGCGACACAGAATACCCGCGAGCTGGAAGCGACCGTAGTCACGCCCCATGCCCCCGCTCATGCCCCGTCCGGTAGCGTAGGCGTAACCTTGGGCGGCGAAGCGCGCGGCTGTATAAAACGGGCTCATCGCCAGTATGCGGCGGGGAAAGAGCTTGGCGGCGTTCCAGATGCGATTTCGCTCAACGAGGTAGGCCTTCGAGGCCGAATGGTAACCGGTCGTCATCGATTTCTTGTGGTAAGCGACGGCGCCGGGAACGTACCTGCAATGCCAGCCGCGCAACTGGCCCCGCATCGCGAGATCGAGATCCTCGAGATAAGCGAAGTAGCGATCGTCAAAGAGCCCCACGTCGTCGATCATTGCTCGACGGTAAACCGCAGCGCAGCCGTTGGGTCCCAGTACCTCGACAGCTTCATCGTACTGGCCGATGTCTTCCTCGAGCCAACTGCGAGACCGACAGATCCCGTCGGGATAGACAAGCAATCCGGTAGAATCAAAAACGTTACGGCGGTCGTACATCATTACTCGCGAGGCAAACATCCCCATTTCAGGCTCTAGCTCGGCCGCGGCTGACATTTCTTCTAGAAACCGGGGGTGGAGATCGGCATCGTTGTTGAGCAACAGGATCAGATCACCGCTCGCGGCAGCGAAAGCGATGTTGTTGCCCCGGCAGAAGCCGGTGTTCTCGTCCTGCGGCAGTGTCAGTACCTCGGGGAATGTACTTGCCAGCATGTCAACGCTGCCGTCACTCGAGCCATTGTCCACGACCAGGGTCTCAAAATCGGTCATGGTCTGCTCCCTGACCGAGCGCAGGCAGGACTGCAGGAGTTCCCTCCCGTCGTAGTTCAAGATGAGAATTGAAAACCGAGGCACCGATGAATTGTAGCAAAGAACCAGGGACGCTGAGGGCAACACAGCAAAAACGTCACTTTTGTGCCCCGGCGTTCAAATACCGTCACTAAATTCCGACCGGGTATCGCAAACGCCTTGTATTCCCCCATTCCGGGCATGGCACTTAGCTTGCAAAGGTCTTTGCCGATTGAATTGCGCGGGCTTTGAACCGCGTCCAGGAGGATATCAAAATGGATGAAACCAAAAATCAGGACCAGCTGGGCTGCCTCGTACGCACGCTGAGGAATCGGCTTGCAATGACTCAGGAAGATTTTGCCCACTCCCTCGGAATAACCGTGAGCACGGTCAACCGTTGGGAAAACGGACACTCGAAACCCAGCAAGCTCGCTCGGGCCAGTATCGTTGCGCTCGGCGAGAAGAAGAAGCTGCGCGTGGATCAGGTTACGCTTGCCGTAACCGAAGCCGAGCCGCAGCCTCAATACGTGTCTACGAATTCGGCCTACGGAGCCTGAAACCAACGTCCCCTGGGTCCCACCGACCTGGGGATGATAGAAACCGGCGATGTAACAACGGGCGGTGTACCACCAAGTGCACCGCCCTTCGCTGTTCAAGGCGGTTTCTCTTTGCGATATTACCCACGCTGGCGTGCTAGCACCGCCAGGTCAGCATCTCGAATGCGCCGATGTGACCGGCTTCGTGCCACGCAGGCCGGAACGGGAGCCGTTCAGGAAAACTGAGCGCCACGTCCGAGAAGAGTCTCAAGGCGATTGATGCGCTCGGCCAGGGCAGGTTCGCCGCTCATCGAATCCTTCACGGACCGGACCGCTCGCAGGATAGAAGAATGGTTTCTGCCACCCATGGCTTCGCCGATCTCGGGTAAAGAAGCAGAAGTGAGCTTTCGGCAGAGATAAGCGGCAACGTGACGAGGCCAGGCCACCCGGCGGGCCCGGCTGCGAGAGAGAATTTCTTCCCGGGTAATACCGAAGTGAGTTGCGACCGTCTTGACAATGGTCTCAATGTCTACGTCACAGCCCACGCTTACGTAAGGAATCACCAGCGATTCGACGACCTGGGTAGTGAGCCTGCCGCCGGACTGGCTTCTAGCAGCCCGCAGTCGCGAAACGAGCCCTTCAATCTCCCTGACGCTGCCCGTCATGCGCAGCGCGAGGTTCTCAATGGTGTCGCCTTCCATCTCAAGGTCGGCCTCCTTGAGCTTGGCCCGGAGAATGCGACAGCGCAGTTCTGCATCGAGCGGCCCGAGGTCGGCGAGCAAGCCACCCTGAAAGCGGCTGCGCAATCCGGTCTCCAGTTTCTCGAGTTCCAGTGGCCCGCGGTCCGATGCGAGCGCTATCGGCTTTCCAGCGCCGTGCAAAAGGTTGAAGGCGTGGTAGAACTCCTGCTGCGTACGCTTCTTGCCCGCTATGAACTGCACGTCATCAATGAGTAGTGCGTCGGCAAAACGAAACTCGCGACGAAAAGCATCCATGCGGTCATTGCGAAGAGCATCGACCATTTTTCTCGTAAAGTCTTCGCCTTGGTAGTAGAGAACTTTACGCGCTCTCGACCTGAGTTCACTCGCGATGGCCAGCAGCAAGTGAGTCTTGCCCAGGCCGACCCCACCGTAGAGGAACAATGGGTTACCCGCGCCCGCTTCCCCGGAAGCCAGCGCTCGCGCGGCATCGCAGGCCATGCGGTTGGATTCTCCAACTATGAAATTGCCGAAGCTCTTGAGTGGCGAGCTCGTGACCTTACGGCCGGCTTCTTGTCCGCCCGAGGGGGGCGACCAGCGTCGGTTCGCAGGCCGCGTCCCCACGGACGAACCCACCACCACCTCCACACGACAGCTGTGGTCTGCAGCCTCGGATACCGCGCGTTCCAACGCGGGCAGGTACACCTGCCTGATTCGGTCACGGTACAGCCCGAAAGGCGCCTCCACGGTCATCAGCCCATCTTCGAACGACCGCGGGGTCAGCTCCAGGATCCACGTTTGAAAATCTTTCTGCGAGAGCTCCTGCTCGATACGAGAACAGGCATGATTCCAGAGACGGTCGGCTGCTCGTCTCGGAACTTTCATCAACAGCGATCCCGGCTGGAGTCGATCGCCGGAAAATGGCGGTCCACGCAAGCCACGACAACAAACAAAGTAGTGGCTGGTTTGCTTTCAGTAGTCCAAGTCATGCAGGTAATGTCATCCGGGAAAAAGCCACGCGGCTAGCAACACGCGACGAGCATCGTTTACGCTGCAGCCCCGAGGTTTGCAACATGCTGGAAGCTAAGTATTGAAATCATTGCTCTTTATGAATACCCGAACGGGGGGCGGGCAAACGCAGCCCGATGGTGTCGCCTTTCCCGGCGTTATTGTTGATGTTTTTCGTGACTCTATTCTACTCAGCCCTGAAAACCGCTACGTCGTGTTGCATGCCGAGTCATACCCGCCTAGCATCGCGCCGAACTCGAACCACAGCTTAAAAAAATCAATGCAATGGAAACACTTTTCGCTCACAGCTACATCTTGATATTCGGTAAGCTGGCAGTCGGTGGCGCCATCGCCCTGGCGGTTCCCGACTCCGCGCTGCTCGAACGCGGCTACTATAAATCAACAGCCGCAGTTTTTATTGGCTGTGTCATGTGCATGGCCGGCGGCCAGCTGTACCTGCTTCTCAACTACCCCGGTCAAGGGATTCCTTCGCCACTCGAAGTGTCTGCCTGGTGCTTCTTCTGTACTGTTTTCGTTATCTATTTCATCACTCTTTTCACTGACATGGCACTCATTCGCGCAAGGGTTTTCCCGTTGCTGCTTCTGTCCAGCCTGCTGGCTGTATCTTCGAGTGCCTGGGTCTTTGCCTCGCAGAACGGTGGCCCGCTGACCGGCCTGGTTTTCTCCGCGGCCTTGTTTTCAGGCAGCCTGATAGTGGGCGCGACCCTGAGCGGCATGCTGCTGGGACACTGGTACTTGATTGATACGGGAATGGACCTGGCGCCCTTCAAGCAGATCCTGAAATGGTGCAAAGGTTGCCTGCTGGCAGCCATCGTTACGGCCTGCCTCAGCACCGCCGTTGTCGGCCTGCTCGACGGCAACGGCGCGAACGGTGCCGTCAGGGTGGCGCTAGCGGCTTACCCCTGGCTCGTGTTCGCGAGGGTATTCTGCTGGGTGCTGACCGGGGTCCTCTTCATTCTCATAGAAAAGACCCTGGAGATCCCCCAGACCATGGCGGCAACCGGCTTGTTCTACATCGCGGCACTCGGCGCCGCGGTGGGAGAGATCGCCAGCCACTGGCTGCTTTTCAGAACCGGGATACCGCTGTAAGTCCAACCCGCGGGGTTACCGAGCTCGGCCTGTCAGGCGAAAAGCATCTCGTCCACGGCCATGCCGGCGGGAACCATCGGAAACACGCCCTCCTCGCCTGGGATGGTCACGTTGAGCAATACCGGCCCGTCGTGATCGAGCATTTCCTGCAGGGCTGATCTCAGCTCTTCGATTTTCTCGACATGCATGCCCTTGGCCCCGTAGGCCTCCGCCAGGGCCGGAAAATCGGGCAACGCCTCAAAGTAAACCTGCGAGAAGCGTTTCTCATAGAACTTGTCCTGCCACTGCCTGACCATGCCCAGGTAGCCGTTGTTGAGCACGATTACCTTGACGGGCACGTTGTACTGCACCGCGGTAGAAAATTCCTGTATGTTCATCTGTATGCTGCCGTCGCCGCTGATTACGACCACCGGCCGATCTTTTTCAACGAAGGCGGCGCCGATGGCTGCGGGCAGTCCTATGCCCATCGTACCGAGGCCGCCCGAGGTCAACATAGACCTCGGTTTATCAAATCCGTACAACTGGGCACACCACATCTGGTGCTGCCCTACATCGGTCGAAATAATCGCGTCGCCTTTGGTAAGATCATGCAGCTCTTCGAACACCGCCAGCGGCAGTATGCGTCCGTCCCGCGTCTTCTCGTAACCCAGCGGGCGCTCTGCCTTCCAGTCGGCAATCTGCTGTCTCCAGGCGGCGATGCGCTTGGATCCGTTAAGACCCGGATAGTCGGCAGCCTGTTCGTTGAACATCGACAGGATGTTGCCTACGTCGCCCACGATGGGCACATCGCAGCGGATGACCTTCGAAATAGAAGAAGGGTCGATATCCGCGTGGATGATGCGCCCGCGCGCCTCGCAGGCAAAGCGCTCCGTGTCGCCGGTGACCCGGTCATCAAAGCGCGCTGCTATGCAGAACAAGGCATCGCAGTTCTGCACCGCCATGTTGGCCCAGTAGCCACCGTGCATGCCCAGCATGCCGATGGCCAGGGGGTCGGAGGCCGGAAAAGTGCCCAGGCCCATCAGCGTCGTGGTGACCGGTGCCTGCAGTTTTTCTGCAAACAGCCGCAACTCGTCGGACGCGTCACCCCACTGCACCCCCCCACCGACGTAGAGCAAGGGGCGTTCGGCCTTCTCAAGTATGTCCAGTGCGCGTGAAACCTGCCGCCGGTTTCCCTTGACGGTAGGCCGGTAGCCGCGAATGGCCAGTTCCTTGACAGGACGGTACTCGCAGATATTCGTCTGGACATCCTTGGGCAGGTCGATCAGAACAGGTCCCGGCCGCCCGGAGCCCGCTATAAAAAACGCTTCGTGAATGACCCGGGGGAGATCGCGGACGTCCTTCACCAGGATGTTGTGCTTGGTACAAGGGCGCGTAATTCCAACAATGTCGGCTTCCTGGAAAGCGTCGTTACCGATCATCGACGTAGGGACCTGTCCGCAAAGAACGACCAGCGGTATCGAGTCCATGTTGGCATCCGCTATACCGGTAACCGTGTTGGTGGCACCCGGCCCCGAGGTGACGACTACGACCCCCGGTTTTCCCGAAAGACGGGCGTAGCCTTCGGCCATGTGGACGGCGCCCTGTTCATGCCGGACCAGGATGTGGTTGAGCGGTGAATCGTAGAGGCAGTCGTAGGTGGGCAGTATGGTGCCCCCAGGGTAGCCAAAAACGGTGTCCACGCCCTCGGCGAGAAGGCATTCGAGGATGATCTGCGCGCCGGACAGTTGACGTCCGCTTGATTCCTCAATGAGAGTTGGGGAAG
>CAUZFM010000060.1:0-17031 GCA_963579235.1 uncultured Binatia bacterium (SeqCode) | reverse complement strand
GGGAGCTGCGGGAGCTGCCGGGGCTGCCGGGGCTGCCGGGGCTGCCGGGGCTGCCTCTACTGCCGGGGCTACCTCTGCTGCGGGAGCTGCTTCGCCGACCACGCTGGAAAACATTCCCGCGAGATCGGTACCGGGCACGCCCTCGCCTTCGCTGGCAGCGGCAAGACGTTCCTGTCGTTCGCGCTCGCCTTCGATCACAGCGTCGGCAATCGCTCCGCAGAACAACCTGATCGCCCTGATGGCGTCATCGTTGCCCGGAATACACATGGTGATGTTCTCGGGGTTGCAGTTGGAGTCAACCACCGCGACCACCGGTATCTCCAGGCGGTTGGCCTCGGCGATAGCAATTTCTTCGCAGTCGGGGTCGATCACGAACATGACGTCCGGCTGCCTCTTCAGGTTCTGCATACCCTCGAGGTTGAGCTTGAGCTTCGCCAGCTCGCGGCTCATCATGAGCATCTCTTTCTTCTTCAGGCCCACGGTCTGGACTTCGTCGCCCAGCACCTCTTCGAGCTTGCGCATGCGCTCAATCGACTGCTTGATGGTCGCAAAGTTGGTCAGCGCGCCCCCCAGCCAGCGGGTATTTACCCAGTGTTGACCACAACGGCGCGCCTCGGCCTCTATGACGGCGCGCGCCTGCTTCTTGGTGCCCACAAAGAGCACCGACCCACCCTCCGCCGCGGTCTTACGAACAAATTCGCAAGCCTCGGCGAACAACACAACGGTCTGCTGCAGGTCTATTATGTGAATCCCATTACGGGCGCCGAAGATGAAAGGCTTCATCTTCGGATTCCAACGGCTGGTCTGATGCCCGAAGTGCACCCCCGCCTCGAGCAATTGCTTCATGCTAACCTGGGTCATCAGTAACTCAGCTGTCCTCCGCAGGCTGCGCCGGATATCCCCGGGGCGCCTGCTATTACGGGCAAATCAATCGGTCTGTCTAACAAATCAGGGCAACCCTTGCAAAGGGTCGTCATCAGGAATTCATCGAGGACATAAAATCCTCGTTGTCCTTGGTGCCTTTCATTTTGTCGAGGAGGAACTCCATGGCTTCGACTGTATTGAGCTGGCTCAGCAGCTTGCGCAGTACATAAACCTTGTTGATCACCGCGCGGTCGTGCAACAGCTCTTCCTTCCTGGTGCCCGACTTCATGATGTCTATGGTCGGAAACACCCTGCGGTCCATGAGCCGCCGGTCGAGGTGGATCTCGCAGTTACCGGTCCCCTTGAACTCTTCGAATATGACCTCGTCCATGCGACTGCCGGTATCAATAAGCGCGGTGGCTATGATGGTGAGGCTGCCCCCGTCCTCGATATTGCGGGCGGCGCCGAAGAACTTCTTTGGTCCCCTGAGCGCGTTTGAATCCACACCACCCGACAGGATCTTGCCGCTCGACGGAACCGTTGCGTTGTAGGCACGGGCCAGCCGGGTCAACGAATCGAGTAGTATGACGACGTCTTTACCGTGCTCGACCAGGCGACGCGCTTTTTCGATCACCATCTCGGCCACCTGTACGTGACGTGTGGGCGGCTCGTCAAAGGTCGAGGCAATCACCTCTCCCTTCACCGTGCGCTGCATGTCGGTCACTTCCTCGGGACGCTCATCGATGAGCAGCACGATGAGCATCGCGTCGGGGTTATTCTCGGCTATGCCGTGGGCGATGTTCTGCAGCATCACCGTTTTGCCGGTACGCGGCGCGGCCACGATGAGCGCACGCTGGCCCTTGCCTATGGGAACGAGCAGGTCGATGACCCGCGAAATGAACTCTTTTGGTTCGTGCGACAGCACCAGCTGCTCGTCGGGGTAGAGCGGCGTCAGGTTGTCAAACAATACCCTCTTGCGGGCCATTTCCGGCTCTTCAAAGTTGATGGCCTCAACCTGGAGCAAGGCAAAGTAGCGCTCACCCTCCTTGGGCGAACGAATGGGACCGGCCACGACGTCGCCCGTGCGCAGGCCGAACTTGCGCACCTGGCTGGGCGATATGTAGATATCATCGGGCCCAGGAAAGTAGTTGGCGTCAGGAGCCCGCAGGAAACCAAAACCGTCGGGCAGTATTTCGAGCACGCCCTCGCCGTACACGTTGCCGGCTTTCTCCGAGCGCGCACCCAGTATGGCAAAGACAAGCTCCTGCTTGCGCATGATGGAGGGACTTTCGACGCCCATGTTGCGGGCGATGTCGCCCAGCTCCTTGGCCGTTTTTTCTTTGAGGCTCTTGAGGTTGAGGATGGCGCCGTCGACGCCGTTAAAGGGGTCGGTCTCGGGATCGGCCTGGGCCGCCGCTTCGCGTACCGCCTCAACCTGCGCAGCTCTCGCGCCGTCCTTGAGGTCCGCCTCTTCCTGCTGGGGCTCAGCCCTGCGACCGCGGCCAGACTGGGTACGCGGCCTGCCCGAACCTCTTTTTCCCCTGCCCGACCGTGAGGTCGAACCTCCATTACTGCTGTTCTCTCGTGGACTCATAGACTCCGGTGTTTATTGGAAAACCGGCGACGTGCAATCGACCTGGCCCAAGTGCCTGGTCGGAGCGGGCCGCCCCTTACCTGAAAATTCCCTGCTACTAAAGATACCGGGGGCCAAGGAGCGCCCTCGAAGAACCAAGGATTCCGACCTGCAGTTACGATGCTCCCCCCTTCAGGGCTGCGACAGTAAGTGCCGGTGGACAACTTAAGGCTAGATAATCCCCCGACGACAGTCAAATCCTCCGTCACGGGAAGCTGCCCGCAAGCAGCTACGCCCCGCGCAACCCGCGTAAAAGCGAATCAAAATCGTCTGGCAGCGGCGCCTCGATCGACAGCATAGATCCGGTCAGGGGGTGGGCAAAGCCTATTTTTGCAGCGTGAAGCGCCTGCCTCGGCATGGCCGAAAGCAATTCGCGGGTGCGGGCCGACAAGCAAAGAGAGGCCTGATCACCCCGCGATCGGCCCCCGTACAAGGGGTCCCGTACCACCGGCCAGCCACTGGCCGCCATGTGCACCCTTATCTGGTGGGTCCTGCCGGTTTCGGGCATGACCTTGAGCAGGGTAAGCCCGTCAAAGCTTTCGAGCGGCTCGTAGCGCGTACTGGCCGGCCGCGAGTGCCTGGCTGCCTGCGACATCTTCTTGCGATCGCGCGGGTGTCGGCCGAGGGCCGCGTCGATGACCCCGGGCGACGTGACCACGCCCCTGACCAGGGCCAGGTACTGCTTACGCACGCTGCGACCACGGAACTGGGCCGATAGCTGTTCGTGGGCTTCCACCGTCCTGGCCACCAGCACCACCCCCGAGGTCTCCTTGTCCAGTCGATGCACGATGCCCGGGCGACCCCTGTCACCCGGCCAGCGCTCGTCGGGGTAACGATGCAACAAGGCGTTGACCAGGGTGCCCTGCCTGTTGCCCGCTCCGGGATGAACGACCATGCCCGCGGCCTTGTCTACGGCCAGCATGCACTCGTCTTCGTGGAGGATACGCAGTGGCAGGTCTTCGGCCGTTGGCAGGCCTTCTGCATCTACGGGCTTGCCCGGGGCCACCGTCACCGTCTCGCCGCCGGCCAGGCGCAACGAGGCGCGGGCGCGACGGCCATCGACATCGACCCGGCCTTCGCGAATGGCTGTTTGCAGCTGGGAGCGACTGCCCAGCTGACCGGAGGCCGCCAGCCAGCGGTCAAGCCGCTCGCCGCTGTGCCGCTCGTGAACCTTCAATACACGGGGACTGTCGCCGCTTGCGTGCACGCTTCAGCCAGCCTCTGCCAGCGCTCGCCGGGCGTCCTCGATGTCCCGGGCCACCTGCTGCTTGAGCTCTTCGGCCGAAGAAAAGCGCACCTGGCCACGCAGGCGCTCTACGAACTGAACCCCCATGGGCAGATCGTAAAGCTCCCCCTGGGGCTCGAAAAGATGAGTTTCGACCACCGTAGCAGAACCGTCAAAGGTGGGGTTGTTGCCCACCGAAGTCACCCCGTCGAGCGTCTGCCCGGCGAGCAGCGCGCGGGTGGCATAGACCCCGTCGGCCGGAACGAGGTCGGTGGCCGGCAGAAGGTTGGCCGTTGCAAAGCCCAGCTCGCCCCCGCGCCCGGCGCCTCTTACTGTGCGCCCGCGCAGGGTCCAAGGCCTGCCGAGCAGCCCCGCCGCCCTGGCCACGTCGCCGTCAGCGACCGCCCGGCGCACGACGCTGGAGTGAACCACCTCGCCCCCCACCGCGACCGGCTGTATGACTTCGACCGAAAACCCGCAGCTCTCGCCGGCCTCGAGCAGGGTCTCGGCCGAACCGCTGCGCCCCTTGCCGAAGTTTATGTCATGTCCCACCACCACCTTGTGTACGTCGAGGGCCCCCACGAGCAGGTCGCGCACGAAGACCTCGGCCTCTATGTTGGCAAAGGCGGTCGAGAACCACTGCACCACCACGGCGTCCATGCCGCAGTCGGCCAGGGCCCGCAGCCGGTCGCCGAGGGTCATCAACTGCCTGGGTGCGTTGTCGGGCCTCAACACCCGTAGCGGGTGCGGAAAGAACGTGAGCGCCACGGCGTCCGTGCCGTGGTGGTCGGCGTCGGCCCTGACCTGGTCGAGTATGACCTGGTGACCGCGGTGTACGCCGTCAAAGTTACCTATAGTCAGGACCGGGCGGCAAAATAATCCCCGGGCCCGGTCGAGCCCCCTGAAAACCCTCATCGTGAAAAGCCAGGGTCAGCTGCCCTGTCCCCTGAGCCTGCGCCACGCCTCGTCGGCCTCGCCTGACCCCGGATAGCCGTTTACGACTTTCTGGAGGCTGAGCTTGGCGTCTATCTCGTCACCGATAGCTGCAAACGCGTCGGCCAGGCGCAGCAGGGCTGCGGCCGTGCGATCGCCTGAACGGTATGACACGACGACCCGGTTGTACTCGAGTATGGCGCGCGAGTACTGGCCCTGGCGAAGGCAGGCCTCGCCGATCATGAACTGGGCGTCATCGCGGTAAGACGAGTCGGTATGCTCGTGGATGAAATTACGAAATGCCTGGATCGCGCCTTCGCTGTCGCCGGCCTCGAACAGCTCGACGCCCTTGCCGTAGTCGCTCCCCCGGAGAGATGACGGCACCCTCGGTTTTTCCCAGGAACTCTCCGACATGCCGAATCCCGCGCCGCCGGAGTCGGCTTCATCGTCGCCCCAGGCCCTCGCGTCGGGTGCCCGGACCTCGCCGGCCGTGGCGTCTGCCTCGGCTACCTCGACTTCAGGCGGGGTGGCAGTCCGGCCGAAAGGGGCTTCGCCGGCTTTCTTTTTATCGGCCCCGGGCTCAGCCCATCCGGCCGGAGACGAAAGGCCGGGCCACTCGAGCAGCCCTTCTCTACTATTTCCCGCCGGAGCTGCTGCTCCCGCCCCCGCGGTCGCTTCTACTCCTGCCGCGGCAACAGGCCCTTCCACCGCCACGGCGCCTTCCAGGCCCGGCACGGCCAGGCCCGGCAACGACTCAACTCTACCCGACCCTTCAACGCCGGGGGGCGACGAAACGACTGGCGCCGCGCGATCGGCCGACGACTCGGCTCGGTAGCCCAGCTCTTCGAGCATAGCCCGCAGGCGCTCCTGCTCAATACGCAGCTCTTCGATGGCGCGACGTTGCCGTACCTGCACCCGCTGCAGCTCACGGGTGCCACGGTCGCCCGACACGACGCCGTACTGGGGCGCACAGGCCGAAAGCAACAGGGTCGCAGTCAGAAAGCAGGGCATCAACAACAAGCCGGCGTTCTTCATATTCAGTCTGTTCCCAGGTCAACCAGTCGTGCGCGCCGGTTGCGTCGCCAGCAATCCGGATTGGCATCCTTGCACAGGGGGAGCTCTTCTCCGTAGCTCACAGTCGACAGCCTGTCCGAATCTACCCCGAGGGCAACCAGTCCGTCAACAACGGCTCGCGCCCGGCGAGCGCCCAGCGCCAGGTTGTACTCCGAGGTGCCGCGCTCGTCGCAGTGCCCTTCGACTTCTATCCTGCTGCCCGGGTGAGTGGCAGCCCAGGCGGCGTTGCGCTCGAGGACTGCTATCGAATCTTCGCTCAACTGCACAGAATCGAACTCGAAGGATACGTCTTCCAAGGGGCCACCCGAGGCCACGGCGCCCATCTCTTCAAACTGGTTTATACTTGGCTCGGCCGCGAGCTCTTCGCTGGCCACGCGAGCCTGCTCGCGGGTGCCACCGCCCCACCCACCGAACACGCTTTCGCCCTGGGTCGAACAGCCAGCCATGACCAGAACGCACAGGGCCGTTACCGCCATCGTACCTGCCACCCGCATATTTTCTCGTATCGTTTTTACATCCATCTTCGTCACCACTCGTTCGCTCCTATAATCGCCGTATCCCGTCCACCACAGTATCGCCGGTTTCCACTCCAGGTATTTACTATCTCATCGCAGGCGGCCAGACCACGTGGGGGCCGCATCATCTCCGGGGCCCGACGTGAGTCGGGTTATTATGCCACGGGCAGCGTGCACCATGTAGAGGTCACGATCGCCAGCGCGCTTGCTCGAAAAGGCGAGGAATCGTGAGTCGGGCGACCAGGACGGATCTTCGTTCTCACCCTCAAAAGTCAGCTGCCGGGGCTTACCGCCCGCAGCGGGCATTGCCAGGATCTGGAAATATCGGCCCACGCGACCCGCCCAGGCCAGGTGACGACCATCGGGGGACCAGGCGGGCGAGCAGTTGTAGCTACCCTCGAAGGTCACCCGCCTCATGTCGCTGCCGTCCTTCTTCATGACATATACCTGCGGCGTGCCCCCTCTCGACGAGCAGAACGCCACCGAACGCCCGTCGGGAGACCAGGCCGGATCAACGTCGATGCCCCAGTGATGGGTGAGCCTGCGCGTGCGCTCGCTGCCAAGATCGAGGATATAAAGGTCCGAGTTGCCCTCGACCTCGCGCGAGAAAAGCAACGAGAGTCCCTGCGGCGCCCAGGCAGCGCCCACGTTGACGCCGTGGCGGTGGGCAAGGCGACTGTCGTTGCCGCTCGAAAGGTCGTAGCCGTAAAGCACCGGCTTGCCGCTCTTGAACGAGGTGAAGGCTATTCGCGTAGCGTCGCGGTTCCAGGCCGGCGCCATGGTGATAGACCTGTGCGCCGTCAAGCGCGACACCGCGCCGTCAAAGCTGTACACGTACAGCTCCCTGAAGTGTTCCTCTCGGTCGGAGACAAAAGCTATCCAGGAATGAAAGGACCCTTCACGACCCGTCACTATCTCCATGACACCGTCGGCGACCTGGTGCGCCATTGCCGACACCGCGTCCACTGATCCGTTGAGACGACGTCCTCCCAGGCTGCGTCCCGCGGCCACGTCAAAAAACCGTATTTCGACGGTGATGCCCCCGGGCGTACCCGTGTAGCTGCCACCCACGACCCCAAGCACCCCCGCCGCTGACCAGCCTCCGTAGCCATCGCTGGACGGCAAGCCCAGGCCCCGCGGTGGATCGACTACGTTGAAAATGCCCGACCTGCGAAGATCTTCGGCCAGCAGTTCATTGAAGCGCGCGGCCGCGGCCGGCCTGGTCTCGCCACCGCCCCACTCCAGGCCGGGTACCGACACGGGCACGAGCACCGACCCGGGTCGCGAAATCTCGCCCCTGACCTGGGCCTCGGCCCGCGCGTTGATGAGCAGTAATACAGTACATGCCATCAGGATCAGGGCCTTGCCCCGGCAGGTGATCATCTCTTTCCAGCCCCCGCGGCATTGGCAAGATCGTCTGAATTGAACTGTATGATCACCTCGCTGAACTCCTTCCTGTAACGATCCGGGGGAGGTTCTATCATGCCTGCGCTTCTGACCGCGTTCTCGACCGACCTGTCGAAGCCCGCGTTGCCCGATTCAGACAACAGGCGAACCGCAGCCAGGCTTCCGTCGGGCCTTACGCTGAAACCCACCGATACCGACAACCCGGCGCCGGCATCTCCGGCCCAGACCCAGTTGCGGCGCAGGGTGTCGATGAGCGTGTTGTAGTAGCGAAGAAACTCAACGCCCTGCAGCAAGTCGCCGGCGGCCACCCCTGCAGGCCCGGTGGCAGTGGCGTCCCCGGCGGCCCCGCTCAAAGTGGTGAGCTTGCTGCCGTCTTCGCTCTGTGCGGCAGGTGGCGTGGTTTTCGGCGCAGGCTCAGACGCGGGGATCTTCTCCAGCACAGCGGCCACGGGCGCTGGCTTCTTCACGGGTACGGGCTTCTTCGCCACCGGCTCGGGTTTCGCCACGGGCGCTGGCTTCTTCACGGGTACGGGCTTCTTCGCCACCGGCTCGGGTTTCGCCACCGGCGCGGGTTTCTTAACGGGCGCTGGCTTCTTCGCCACCGGCTCGGGTTTCGCCACCGGCGCTGGCTTCTTCACGGGTACGGGCTTCTTCGCCACCGGCTCGGGTTTCGCCACCGGCGCGGGCTTCTTCACCACCGGCACTGGTTTCTTAACGGGCACCGGCTTTTTCACCAGGGCTGGCGCCTTGGGTCCCGCGCCGGGACCGCCCAGCGGCCCCTGCCGCATCAGCAGCGAGCCGGGAGCTGCCTTGTGAATGCGCACGCCGTATACCGAGGCCCGCGCGGGAGACTCGCTCCAGTGGCGCGCCCCGAGGAACACCACCACCGCGAGTATCAGCAGGTGGCCAGCCAACGACAGCAGTGCCGCCCTGATAAAATCGGGGTCCAGGACGTCACGGTGCAACGAGACCGGGCTGCCTGGAAAATCGAGCTGCACTGGTCAGGCGGCCTCCGGGTCGGTTATCATCCCGAGGTTTTTTATTCCCACCCGCCGCAGCTCGGCCATGACGGCCACAACCGCCCCGTAGAGAGCCCTGTGGTCAGCCCTGAGATACACCGGGCGCCCCGGCACCTCTTTGACCATCTCCAGGACCTCGGCCCCCAGTGCGTCCAGTTCGATGGCCTCGTCGGCCAGGTACACTTCACCGTCGCCGGTCACCGACACCACCAGCGCCGACTCGTCACCCGGCAGGGGCTCGGCCGTCACCTCGGGCAGGTCCACCGGTACACCCTGTTGGATTATGGGTGCGGTCACCATGAAGATCACCAGCAGCACCAGCATCACGTCGACCAGGGGCGTGACGTTTATGCCCGAGATGGTCGACCCGCTGCCGATCTCGCCGCTCATCAGCGACCGGCCTGTCCCAAAAAATGTCGCTCGGCGATGTTGAGAAACTCGGAGGCAAAGTTTTCCATGTCGCCCGCCAGTACGGTCGCACGGCGCGCAAAGTGGTTATAGGCCACCAGCGCGGGAATGGCCGCCGCCAGGCCCATGGCCGTGGCCACCAGTGCCTCGGATATGCCGGGAGCCACCGCCTGTATACTGGACGAGCCGCCTTGGCTCAGGCCCATGAAGGAGTTCATGATTCCCCACACCGTACCAAAGAGGCCCACGAAAGGAGCCGAGCTGGCAGTGGTGGCCAGGAAAGTCAGCTGCCTTTCCATTTTGACCCGCTGCAGGCTGGCCGCTCGCCGCATGGCCCTCTCCACGTTGGCCACACCGCCAAGCTCGGTGGTCAGCGGGTCCGAGGATCCGCGTTTGCTGGTCCGCAAGCGAAGCAGCTCCTCGTAGCCGGCCCTGAAAACCTCGGCGACCGGGTTTTCCGGCAGGCCGCTGCAAGCCCGCGACACCTCGGTCAGGTTGCGAGTCTGCCAGAACATATCGAGGAAACGCTCGGAAAAACGCCGCGCCACGCGGATCTGCCTGGCCTTGAAAAGAATGACCGCCCAGCTGATTACGGACACCGCGATGAGCAGGTACAGCACCCCCTGCACGACGGGCCCCGACCCACCGACCATATCCAGAAACTGTATGCCTCCGCCCGACTCCACCGCCTCAGTCTACTCCCTCGCCGCCGACCGAATAACAGTTCCCGTCAGGCGCGCACAAGCTGCGCCCTGCAAACACCAGCCTGGTCACGCGGCCAACCCATTATGCAGCATCCCCCCGAAGCCGGAAACGAACACCGCTGTTACCTTGACCCGGTCTGCCGCGCGTGAGATACGAACGCTGTTTCTCCCACCTTTTCAAACGTTTGTACAAGGTGGGTTAACTCGTGTGCAGGCCGATTGCCGCCAGCGGCAACACGCCTGCGAACAACACATCAGCCAGGAGGATTACAGTGGCAGCCAGGGTAGCAATTAACGGTTTCGGTCGCATCGGTCGTAACATGCTCCGTGCGGGGCTGGAACAGAAAGACTACGAAATAGTTGCGGTCAACGACCTTACCGACGCGGCAACGTTGGCCCACCTGCTCGAGTACGACAGCATACACGGACGCTTTCCGGGACAGGTCGAAGCCGGCGACACCAGCATCTCGGTCAACGGCAAGTCCATCAATGTCCTGTCCGAGCGCGACCCGGCGCAACTCCCCTGGGGCGATCTGGGCGTGGACGTGGTCATTGAATCGACCGGCTTGTTCGCCTCCCGCGATAAGGCAGCCGCCCACCTCCAAGCGGGCGCCCGCAAGGTATTGATCTCGGCGCCGGCCGGCGACGTGGACCTCACGCTGTGCTACGGGGTCAACCACGAGAGCTACGACCCCGCCTCCCACCACGTCATCTCCAACGCTTCGTGTACGACCAACTGCCTTTCGCCGGTGGCCAAGGTCCTGCACCAGGAGTTCACGCTCAAGCGTGGCCTGATGACGACCATACACTCCTACACCAACGACCAGCGCATACTCGACCTTCCGCATGGCGACATGCGACGCGCACGGGCCGCCGCGCTTTCGATGATCCCTACCACCACCGGAGCGGCCAAGGCCGTCGGCCTGGTATTGCCCGAGCTGGCGGGCAAACTCGACGGCATGGCCATAAGGGTTCCGACGCCCAACGTGTCGGTGGTCGATCTCGTTTTTGAAACCGAGAAGACCCCCTCGGCCGAAGAAATAAACGCGGCCATGAAGGCCGCTGCCGACGGCCCCATGAAAGGCGTGCTGCAGTACAACGAAAAGCCGCTGGTGTCGATAGACTTCAACGGCAACCCGCACTCGTCGATCTTTGACGCGCCGATCACCAAGGTACCCGAGCCCGGCTTTGCCAAGATCCTGTCCTGGTACGACAACGAGATGGGATTTTCGCACCGGCTGTGCGACGTCACCTCGATGATCGCCGGCAGTCTCTAGGAACAGCGGCAGACGGCAGAGGTGAGAAGGCTCGAGCAGCTCGAACTCGCCGGTCGCCGCGTGTTTTTGCGCGTGGACTTCAACGTGCCCCTGCGCGACGGCGTCATCGGCAACGCAGTGAGGGTGGAGAACGCGCTGCCGACCATAAAGGCCCTGCGCGACGCGGGTGCCCGCGTCATCCTGGCCTCGCATCTCGGCAGGCCCGGCGGCAAGGCTGACCCCGCCTGCTCGCTGGCGCCGGTGGCCAAGCTGCTGTCCGGCCTGCTGGAGACGCCCGTTCCCCTGGCCCCGGACTGCGTGGGCGAACAGGCAAGAGCGATGGCCATGGCTCTTAGCGACGGTGAAGTGCTGCTGCTTGAGAACCTGCGGTTTCACGACGGCGAAAAGAACAACGCCCCCGACTTCGCAGCCGAGCTGGCCTCCCTGGCCGAGCTCTACGTAAACGATGCCTTCGGTGCCGTGCACCGGGCCCACGCTTCGATCGTGGGTGTGCCGGCCCTGCTGGCTGAGCACGCCGCCGGCCTGCTCCTCACGTGCGAGGTCGAGGCGTTGAGCATGCTGGTAGAATCGCCCGAGCATCCCTTTGTCGCGGTCGTCGGCGGCGCCAAGGTATCCGACAAAATAGCAGTGATGAAGAACCTCCTCGGGCCGGCCGACTCAGTGCTCGTTGGCGGTGCGATGGCCTACACCTTCCTTGCAGCCATGGGACACTCAACGGGCGACTCACGGTTGGAAAGCGACAAGACCGAGCTCGCCGCACAGCTGCTTGACGAGGCTTCGCGAGCCGGCTGCGAGCTGCAACTGCCGGTGGACCACGTGGCCGCCGATAATTTTGATAAAAATGCGACCCCGGTAGCTGTCGACGGCCGCGATATACCCGACGGGCTGATGGGGCTGGACATCGGCCCGCGCAGCCGACGCGCTTACCAGGACGCCATAGCAGGCGCGCGCACGCTGTTGTGGAACGGCCCCATGGGCGTGTTCGAGTGGCCGGCTTTTGCCGAGGGCACCATGGCCGTGGCCAACGCCGTGGCCGACTCGGCCGCGATGTCTGTCGTCGGCGGTGGCGACTCGGTGGCCGCTCTGGCAGAATCCGGTAGACAGGCCGACGTCACCCACGTATCAACAGGCGGCGGGGCCTCGCTGGAGTTCCTGGAAGGACGAACCCTGCCGGGCATAGCGGCGCTGGACGACAAGAACGACCATGCCTGAGGAGACCAACATGCCTGTTCCAATGCTGGCCGCCAACTGGAAAATGAACTGCCTCGCCGACGAATCGGCCGAGTTGGCGCGCGCCGTAGTGGAGGGCTGTACCGGACTCAAGGGGCGCGACGTACTGCTGGCGGTACCCTACACCTCGCTGCACGTGGTGGCCCGCGAGCTGGCCGACTCGTCAGTGTCGCTGGCTGCCCAGGACATGTTCTGGGAAAAATCTGGCGCCTGGACGGGCGAAGTCTCGGCCGAAATGCTCGTCGACGCCGGCTGCAGCCACGTCGTTATAGGACATTCGGAACGCCGGGAGCACTTCGGCGAAACTGACTACTCCGTTGCCCGCAAGGTAGCCGCCGCCCACGCGGGCGGCTTGATACCACTGCTCTGCGTCGGAGAAACCCTCGACCAACGCGAAGCCGGGCAGACCGCAGAAGTGGTGGAAAAGCAGCTGAGAGGCGGTCTATGCGAGCTCGAGCTGGCCGGTTTCACCAGCCTGCTGCTGGCCTACGAGCCCGTGTGGGCCATAGGAACGGGGCATACCGCCAGCTCGGAACAGGCTGAAGAAGTCCACGCGGGCCTGAGAACCGTTCTCGCCGACATGAGCGACACAGACACCGCGGCCGGCATCCGCATACTCTACGGGGGCAGCGTCAAGCCCGATAACGTGGACGAACTCATGACCTGCCCCAACGTCAACGGCGCCCTGGTCGGCGGGGCCAGCTTGAAGGCGGAGGACTTCCTGCGCATAGTCCACCATCGGGAGCAATCGGGAGTAATTTAAAGTGGAAACCCTGGTCAACGTAGTTCACATTATAGCCGCAGTGGTACTCATCGGAGTCGTGCTGCTGCAAAGCGGAAAGGGCGCCGATATGGGCGCGGCTTTTGGCGGCGGCGGCGGCGGCTCAACCGTATTTGGCCCCAGCGGCCCCGGCAACATGCTCACCCGGCTGACAACCATCATGGCCATAGTGTTCATGGCCACGTCGCTGACACTGGCGGTACTATCGGCCAAGCGAACCTCGGTCTTCGACGACGTGGAAGAGCCAGCGACGCTTACCGTGCCTGCAACGGAGCCAGTGGCAACGGAGCCAGTGGCAACGGAGCCCGCGGCGGCCGAAGAGTAGGCTGCTCCCTGGCCATAGCTGACTGCGAGGATGGCGGAACTGGTAGACGCGCCAGGTTGAGGGCCTGGTGGGCATTGCGCTCGTGGGGGTTCGAGTCCCCCTCCTCGCACCACGAAGTTCCGCTGAGAAACCCGCAGCCCGACAGCACTCAGCCTGTCAGACCTCCTCTCTTCAAGCTGCCTGCAGCGGCCGCGAGGGCCGTTGTCCTCGGGCGACTTCGCAAGCTCTCCTCGGGGCGCCTGTGCCTGCAGGAGAACGGTGCCGCTCTCCGCTTTGGTGACGCTGCCCCTGGCGGTGCTGACCAACCCTTCTTCGAGCCAACCATAACCGTCAACGACCCCCGCTTTTTTCTGCGCGTCGCGCTGCGCGGCGGCATCGGGGCGGCCGACAGTTACACGCGCGGCGAGTGGGACTGCGACGACCTGGTCGAACTCACACGGTTGCTGGCCGCCAACGAGCAGGGCATCGAAACCCGGGCGGGCCCGGCGACCGCGCTCGCCCGCGGGATGAGAAGACTGCAACCGGCGGCCGGCAGGCTACGCTCACGGCGCAACGTGGCAAAACACTACGACCTCGGAAACGATTTCTTCGAACTCTTCCTCGACCCCGGACTGAGTTATTCCTGCCTGATTTTTGACAGCCCCGCCACCTCGCTGAAAGAAGCCGCGCAGGCCAAGCTCAAACACGCCTGCGACAGCCTCGAGCTGAAGGCCGGGCAACGACTTCTCGACCTCGGCTGTGGCTGGGGGGCCCTGTCCCTGTACGCCGCCGAGCAACGACAGGTGCGGGTGACGGCAGTGACCGTGTCAGAAAAGCAGGCCGACTACCTCGCGGCCCGAGTGCAGGCGCGCGGGCTGGGCGACCTCGTGGCGGTAAAGAGGAGCGACTACCGCGACCTGCGCGGCAGCCACGACGCGGTGGCCAGCGTCGAGATGATAGAAGCGGTGGGGGCGCGCAATTACGGGCGCCTGTTTGCCTGCTACCGCGACCGCCTGCGACCCGGCGGCCGCTTGTTCCTGCAGGCCATCACCATAGACGACGCTCTTTACGACGAGTACCGCTACCGCCCGGACTTCATCCGCCAGCGGGTATTCCCCGGGGGCTGCCTGCCTTCGCTACGGGTGATCAAGCGCGAAGCCCAGGGGGCGGGCTTGCTGCTGGAAGAAACCACCGACATAGGCAGCCACTACGTGACGACGCTGGCACACTGGCGGCAACGTTTCACGGACAACCGGCAGCGGCTGTCCGAACTGGGCTACGACCGCGCCCTGCAGAGATCCTGGCTCATGTACCTGAGCTACTGCGAAGCCGGTTTCGCCGAGGGACGCATATCAGACCTGCAGCTGCGCCTGCGCCGTCGCTGAGGGACGCCAGGACTAGTCTTCGAGCTTGAGCGCCTGCCGCGGGCAGAGTCTGACCGCTTCGCGCACCGACGCGTGCAGTTCTTCGCCCGGCTCTTCGACGAGCACCTGGAGGTTGTCGTCGTCATCAACCTCGAACACCTTCGGGCTCTCGCGCATGCAGATAGCGTTTGCCTCACACAGATCGTAGTCCACTTTTATTTTCATGTTGCCTTTCCTTGCGGCGTAAAACTCAAACGCATTTCCTTTATACCGTCTATGAAGTTGGAATGCAGCCGCCGAACCGGGCCGGCAAACTCCATGTCGGGCAAGCGCGACACTAACTCGCCCAGTATGGCGTTCAACTGCACGCGGGCGAGGTTGGCCCCGAGGCAGAAGTGTTCGCCCACGCCGAAAGCGAGATGCTCGTTGGGGCTGCGCCTGATGTCAAAAGTATCGGGATCGTCAAACATCGACTCGTCGCGGTTGATCGACGGGTACCAGATGACGACCTTCTCTCCCTTTTTAATGGCCTGCCCACCGAGTTGCGTATCGGCCGTGGCGGTGCGCCGGAAGTGGATGACGGCCGGGTTGTAGCGCAGGATTTCTTCCACGGCGCCGGTCAGCAACGACGGATCGTCTACCAGCAGCGCCCGTTGGTCGGGGTGCTCAATGAGCAGCCGCATGGCCTGGCTGGTGACGGTACGGGTGGTCTCGTTTCCGGCCAGCGCGATGAGCAGGAAAAAGGAATTGAACTCGAGGTCGTTGAGCTTCTCCCCGTCAACCTCGCCGTTGACGAGAACGCTCACGAGGTCGTCAACGGGATTGGCCCTGCGCGCGTCGCCCAGCTTCTGGGCATACTCGAACATGCCCACCGAAGCGTTCATGCGGTCTTCGTCGCTTACCTGGAACTCGGGGTCGTCAAAACCGATGAGCGTGTTGCTGAGATCGTACACGTGGCGACGATCTTCGACCGGAACGCCCAGCATGTCGCAGATCGACATCATCGGCAGTTGCGAGGCCACGTCGTCCACGAACTCGCACTCGCCGCGCTCGGCTATCCTGTCGACTATTTCGCGCGACATGTCGACGATGCCGGAGCGTAGGTTGGCGACCCGCGCGGGGGTGAACCCCTTGTTTACCAGGCGGCGGTACTTGCTGTGGTCGGGCGGGTCCATGTTGAGCATGAGCGCGCGCAGGACTACGAGTTGCTCCTCGCCGACCTCGAATATGTTGGTGCCACCGGCCGACGACGAAAACAGGACGTTGTCGCGCGACACCGCCACGGCGTCGTCGTAACGGGACACGCACCAGTATCCCGCCCCCTCGGTCTCTGACTGCCAGCGCAGCGGATCATTTGCCCTCATCCAGCGGAACCAGTCGTGGGGAATGCCGTCGTCGAACACGAACAGGTCGTTAAGGTTTATATCGCCAGGCAACATCAGTCCTGTTCTTCCTCGGCCGCCTTCATGTCCGCCACCAGCTCGTCCACCTGGGCGGCGGGCCACTTTTTGCCCTGGCCCACGCCTTCGCACATCCTGCGTGCGCTCGAATTCCAGCTCAAGCGATCGGGGTTGTCCGTCAGCATCGAGTCCCAGAACGGAAAGGTACGGCACTGCAACGGCCGCGCTTCGTACACCGAGCAACTGTTCTTCTCGCGATTAAAAAACGTACAGGCGTCGCTGTCCATTTTGAGACGTGTCCAGCCCAGCTCGTCCACAAAAGCGTAACGCTCGAGAAACTCATCGAGCTCCAGTCCCAGCTCCAGGGCCAGGCGTTCGGCGTCGTCGTCGTAGAGGTAAACGCAGTCGTAGCCGTCGCGCACCCGGCAGCAGTCTCCACAGCCCGTGCACTCAAAGCACAACCCATCAGCCGGCCCGGCTGCTGTGGGGGGGGCGACAGCCACCGCTCAGGCCTGTACTCGGGCGCCGATCAAGGCCTGCACGGCTTCGGATATGCCGTCCACGCTGAGCTGGAACATCGGGAAAGTACGGCGAATTACGCGCGTGGTCTGGGTCTGGTCCCAGTAGCGCTTGTCGTCGGGATTGAGCCAGACGCTGCGGTTGAAGTGAGCAGATATGCGATGCAGCCAGTCTATACCCGGAGTTTCGCTCACCACGCGCGGGTCAATGTTGCCGTAGGATTGCAGCAGTTCGGCCGGGTGCATGGCCGCATCGCCGACCACCAGCACCTTCCAACGCTCGTTGAGCATGCGAAACAATTCCCCGGTAGGCACCGCATCGGAGGCCGCGAGGCGCGCCGTCTTGTACACCTGCTCGTAGATGCAGTTGTGGAA
>CAUZFM010000059.1:0-17110 GCA_963579235.1 uncultured Binatia bacterium (SeqCode) | reverse complement strand
GGTCGAACTATCGCGCTCGCGCAACCGCGCGGTGATACTCGGCCTGGGCGAGGAGTCGTTCTTCTCGCTGCTCAGGCGAAAGATGAACTGGGGAATGCGTGGCCGCTGACCAGCGCTCAGGAAGACTCAGCGTTTTCGGACAGCGCGCGGCGGGTGGCCTCACCGGCACCCGGCCCCAGCAGGGACAGCGCCACCAGTCCCTGGGCCACGAGGGTGATCAGTTGTATGGCGTTGAGCAGCAGCCCGTAAGCCACCGCGTCGGCCAGCGGCACCCCGAACAGTCCGAGTGCCACCACCGTGGCCACCTGGAATACGCCCACCATGCCCGGCGGGTTGGGCAGAGCGGTGCCGGCACCGATGGCTACGAACACAGCCAGGGCGGCGGCAAAGGGAAGGTCGAAATCAAAGGCCAGTATCAGCACCCAGCTCGACAGCACGGGCAGCGACCACAGGGCCAGCGTCAGCAGGGCCACCAACGCCACCAGGCCGGTGTTGGGCAGCACGCTCAGCCCCTCGCGGGCCGATGACAGCGCGGCGCTCACCTTGCGCGAGGCGTTCGTGGGCAGCAGGCGGCCGAGCGCCGAGTCGATGAGCTGGTCGCCGCCCAGCCAGTAGCCCGCCACCAGCGCCACCATCAGGCCGAACAAGGCCAGGCTGCCTCGCGAAGCCGCCCCCGCCCAGTCGGGCAGGTCGGCCGACAGCAGCGCCAGGTGCACGAAGAACACCATGGCGGCGGCGTCCATCATCTTTTCGAAAACCCAGTTGCCGACGATGGCCGGCACGCGCAGGCCCGACTTCCACGCCATGAGCAGCGGCCGCACGGGCTCGCCCAGTCTGAAGGGCAGCACGTTGATCATCATGTAAGACACCGACACTACCTTCCAGGTGGTCCAGTAGTCCAGCTCGGCCAGTACCGACAGTTCGACCTTCCAGCGCCAGGCCCTGAGCAGTTGTATGCCCAGGCTGATGAAGACTGCCACCACCAGCCAGCCGGGCCGCAGGCGCGAGAACGAAGCGGCCAGCTCATCCGGGTCAACCCGCGCTGCTACGGCCCACAGGCAAGCGGCACCGAGCCCAACACCCACGGCCGAACGCAGCCACACTCGTCGTCCGTTGCTCATAGCGACAGGACCTCACTCGAGAGCACCTTGCCGTCAGCATCGATCTCGTAGACCAACGGCGTACCGGTGGCGATGTTGAGATCGAGTACCTGCTCGCGGCTGAGTTCGTCCAGCTGCATGACGACCGAGCGCAGGCTGTTGCCGTGCGCGGCCACGAGCACACGCTCGCCGGCCTTGACGGGGGGGATTATGTTAGCGGTAAACCAGGGCAGGGTGCGCTCGGCGGTGTCCTTGAGGCTTTCGCCCTCGTCGCCCGGCGGCGGCACGTCGTAGCTACGCCGCCAGATGTGCACCTGCTCGGCGCCGTACTTCTCGATGGTCTCGCCCTTGTCCAGGCCCTGCAGATCGCCGTAGTGGCGCTCGTTGAGAGCCGCGTTGCGGGTGATGGCGAGGTCTTCCTGCCCCAGCACCGAAAGCATGATGTCCAGGGTGTCGCAGGCGCGGATGAGCTCGGAGCTGAAGGCCCGGTCGAACCTGAGACCCGTTTGCTTGAGCGCCTGTCCGGCACGGCCGGCCTCCACGCGGCCCTGCTCGCTGAGTGGCACGTCGACCCAACCGGTGAAGCGGTTTTCTAGATTCCACTGAGACTGTCCGTGTCTTACCAGTACGAGGGTACCCATGTTCTGCTCCAGCTTGGTTTGGCTTCGCGGGCGCGGTTGTCCCGCGGCGGCAATGACCGAGATTAGCAGCGCGGCGCGCGCAATCCAGCCGCCGCCTTGCGACTGAAGCAGGCCACGGGCGACTTGTTCGCGCCGTGCAAAACTCTTAGTATCCGCACTCTGGAATGGGGCCGTAGCTCAGCTGGGAGAGCGCCTGACTGGCAGTCAGGAGGTCGGCGGTTCGATCCCGCTCGGCTCCACTTCTTCCCCCGCCCCCCCCCCGAATGGGGGTAGCCGTGCGAGCGGCAAACAGGCCGCCTGGGCGCGGTGCCGCACGCTGCAAATAAATTTTCCGTTGACACAAGGCGACAAGGGGTTTCTACTCGGCGAATCAGGCGTCTTTCGGGCGACGCCGAGGAGTCATATCATGGTAAAGAAACTCGTAACGGTCTTCTTGCTGGTGGGCGTATTTTCAGTTCTGTTGCCGGTAGAGAGTTCGCGGGCAGCCGCCGTCACTCTGCGCGAACCGGCATTCGGTCTTCCCCACATCTGCGCCGATACCGACGTCGAGGCCATGCGGCAGCTGGGCTACGAGGTGGCCCGCGACCGCATGGTGCAGTTCCTGCTGTTTTCCAACGTGGGACGCGGCACCCTGCACGGCGCGCTCGGCCTGATGGGCATTGATATAGACGACGACATCGTCGCCAGGCGCACGGGCTATTCGCGGCTGGAGCTCAACCTGATGTTCGAGCGGCTGCCGCTCGAGGGCCAGCAGGAGCTGCTCGCTTACATGGACGGCGTCAACGCCGCCATCAACCAGATGTACAAGAACCAGGGTGACATCAAGGCGCCCATGTCGCTCAAGTTCTTCAAGCAGGGCTCGGTGGCCGGGCCGCTCAATATCTTCGGCAACGGCAAGGTGCTCACCCAGGGCGAGGGTTTCGACCCTTACTACGAGGCACCGGGTCTCGGCGCCACCTACACGTCGAGCGGCAGCCAGTTCACGCCCGAGCTGGCCATGTCCTTTGCCATACTGCAGGTGCGCGATTTCGGTTTCGAGGCCTGGGATGAAATAGGCATGGCCGAAGCGCTGGCCAAGCTCGAGGCCACTTACGGTGTGGCGGTTGGAACCGAGCTGTGGGACGACCGCTACTGGGTCAACGACCCCTTGGCACCGGTGTCGGTGCCCGACCCGCGCACGCCAGGCTATGGCGGCCCGCTGGCAAAGGCCGAGCCCGTCGGCCGGACGCCCGCCGAGAAGATGCAGATCGCACGCGCGGCCGACCAACTCGTGGCCGCCGCGACCGGCCGAAGCCGCCTGCCCGGTTACCCCATGAGAGACTACACGGCCAGCCTCGAGCCCCTGCGCGTGGCCATGGCCAACCGCGAGGCCACGGCTCGCAAGTGGGGCGGCTGGCCCTCACTGGGCAGCTACGCGTGGATGATAGCGCCCGACCGCTCTGAGACCGGCGTGCCCTGGATAGGTGGTTTTCCGCAGACCGGCATACAGGTGCCCTCGCTGATGCACTTCTCCGAGCTCAAGGGCGACGAGATCAACGGCCGCGGTATGTTCTTTGCGCCCGCGCCTTACGCGCTCATCGGCCAGACCGACAACGTCGCCTACACCACCACCACCGCCCATATGCAGGTGGTGTCGTTTTACATCGAGCAACTTGTCAACGGCGACTTCGACCTGTTGCGCTACGATCACCACGGCGTAGAAGAGGCCGTGTCCAAGCGCATCGAGCTGGTCTACAGCCCGGTGTCGGGCATCAACCAGGTACCGGTGTTCAGGACCAACAAGGTCTGCTCGGTCAACGGCTGCACCGGCGGCAGCCGGGTAGTTCAGTCGTTCTCGGGCGACGTGGCGGGTACGGTCGACTCGGCCGGTTCGAGTACCCTGACTGACAACAGCGCCGTATTTGCCGACCTGTCGGGCGGCTACGTGGCCATAACCGACGGCACCGGCGCGGGCCAGATGCGGGCCATCGACTCGAGTACGGCCACCACCATCACGACCACCAACGCGTGGACGACTACGCCCGACGACAGCTCGGACTACGTGGCCGTGGACCTGGGCGAGATCATAACCATGGTCGTGGCGGGTGCGTCGACCTGGCTCGAAGAGGGCACTACTGCGGTCGGCTTCAGCCTCTTCCAGGAAGCCACGAGCGTGGATGACATGCGCTCTGCGATCCGGTTCATTCCTTCTACCCACAACTTCTACCAGGCCGACAACCAGGCGTGGAACGGCGTAGGCACCGACCACGGCCAGGGCAATATTTCATACCACACCAGTGGTTTCATGCGCGTGCGCCAGGGTGGGCTCGACCACCGCCTGCCGATAGACGGCACGGCGGCCGATCCCTATCCCGTGCTGTCGGGCGTGGTCACGGCGGCCGGCGTCAACAGCCTCAGCGATATCGGTGCTTTTACCGGCCAGGACCTTTTGGCCGAGGCGGTGAACTTCTCCTACGACAACCCCGATGACAAAGGCTCTGAGTACATAGTGTCCATAACGGCTGGCAACGGGCACATGCAGACCCGCCGCATTGCCTCGAACAACAACGACACGCTAACGCTGGAACACGACTGGGGGGTCGTGCCCTCGGTGGGCGACACCTGGGCGGTGTACGAGATCAGGGCCATGCCTGAAGCCATCAACCCGTCCGAAGGCTACTCGGCCAACTGGAACAACAAGGAGTCGGTGGCCAGCGACGTGCTGCTGGGCGAGAACGGGCGCAACCACCGCGTGGAGCTCATACTCGAGCAGCTGTCACTGGATTCGTCGATCAACCGAGAAGACCTGCGCAGTCTTAACAAGTACGTGGCCGGTGTCATCGACCCCGGTACCCCCGGCCGCTACCTGCTCGGACGGCTCGACACTGCCCTGGCGGCCCACGGCGACTGTGGCACGGTGGACGACGAGTTGCGCAGCAACAACGACTTCCCCGAGCGCGGCCGGCGCTTTACCAACCCGCTGGTCGTGGAGCCCGCCGGCACCACGCTGGCGGCCGCGGTGCAGTCCAACGCGCCCACTTACATAAAGAGCTGGGCCAACCAGCTGGTCAGTGACATCTATTCCGACGAGTACGGCGCGGCGGGCGTGGGCCTGGCCACCGGCGACGCGGCCATAGGCTGGGTGCTGCACGCCATTGACGCGGCCGAGGGCGATGTTGTTGACGCCTACGTTCCTGCTTACGGCGGCGACTACTTCAACGGCAGCGACTGGAAACAGGTGCTGCACGACAGCTTCTGCACCTACGCCGCGGCCAACCCGACCATAGGAACGAGCAACCGCTCCATGCGCAATTACGACCATCCACTGTCGGCCCTGCCTTGCCAGGGCGGCTGCGAGACGCCCATCGAGTTCGACCCCACACCGCGCGGCAACCGCGGCACCTGGGAGCAGATCATCGAGGTGGGCAGCGTCGTCAAGGGCGAGTTCATCTACCCCATGGGTCAGAGTTCCGAGGTGGCGGGTACAGCCGCCGGCTTTACGGCCAACAACCTCAAGCAGGCTTACCACACCAGCTCGCTGCAGCCGCTGTGGCGCGACTGGCGCTTTGCCCCCATGCTGCACGTCTGCGAGGCGGTCAACTTCGGCGTTGACGAAGACGGCGACGCCGACAACGATGGTGTTATAGACGGCTTTGAGACCTGGTACTACGATGGCGATTTGAGTAACGATGGCAGTTCGGACACCGACGGTGACGGCGCGACGCTCGCAACAGAGTACCGATGGGGCAGCGATCCCACGCTGGCCGACACCGACGGCGACACCGTACCTGACGGGCTGGACGTGGCCCCGCAGGATCGCCTGTGTGTGAGCGGTACGCTCAAGAAGCTGTCGATCAAGGACTCCAGCAAGGCGGGCAAGGACAAGGTGCTGGCCAAGTGGAGCGTGCCGTTGAGCGTGTGCGTAGGTGGCGACTACGAGACAGCGTGTACGAGCAACTCCGACTGCGGGGTAGTGGGCACGTGCAGGCGCATACGCATGGATCCGCGGTCCGACTCGATGCGGGTCACGGCCGGCGATGACTCGGCCATATTTGACGCCGACATCCCGGTCTCGTACAGCCTGTGGAAGGCGAAGAACGGCGTTAAGTTTTCTTACAAGGACAAGGACGGTATCAACAGCGGCCTGGGTAAGGCCAAGGTCACGATGGACACGAAAAAGAACATCGTGTCGCTGTTCATCCTCGCTAAGAAAATTGACCTGCCCGCGGGCCCCGACGCGGCCGAGGGCGTGGTAGGGATTTCGATAGGCACGCGCTGCTTCATGGAGACCTCGAGCAACTGCAAGCAGAAGCCGGGCAAGCTGATCTGCAAGGCCGACTGACGGCTAAGCCGGGGTCGACTCGGCCGCGGCCTTGAACTCTTTGACCGAGGCGATGAGCGCCGTCGCTTCGAAGCCGCGCTTCACCAGCCCGGGTATCCAGAAGCCGATGTCTATGCCTTGTCGGCAGGTGGCCTCGGTCAGACCGGGCTCAAGCTCAACGAAATCGTAACCGCCCTCGATGTCGTTGACGTCGCCCTCCAGCATTGTCCATCGCAGCTGCCCGGGCGCCGTTGAGCTGTAGCTGAGCGTGTAGCCCAGCGTGCGGATTACCATGTTGAGTGAGTAGCGCACCGTCCACAGCCCCTTGTCTGGGGCGGACTCGATGATGTCGGCTTTTTCCAGGCCACTGAACCAGTCGGGGTAGCGCTCGAAATCGACGACGGTTTCAAAGCAGCGTTGCAGCGTGGCCTGCACGGTCTCGGTGTGCGATTGCCTCTCCATTCAGCCAACCTATTCGGGCAATGACCGGTGGTCAACCGGGGGTAGGGTGGCCGGCTTCCGTACTCTGGGCCGCCCTGTCCTTCCCACGGTTGACGGTAGCCGGGGTGTGTGGGCCTATGGCAGCGGGTCGCGAGATTCACCGCTAAGCAACACGATGGCAGAAATAAGGCCCATAGCGCTGCGTAACGGCGTGCTCGAGCTCATCGACCAGCGCCGGCTGCCGTCGGTGGAGACGGTGATCCGCTGTCGCGGCGCGCGCGAGACGGCCCGCGCCATAAACCGCATGGTTGTGCGCGGCGCGCCGGCCATAGGCGTGACCGCCGCCTTCGGCATCGCTCTTGAAGCCGCGCGGTTTCGCAAGAGCCGGCTGCTCGAAGACTATGACGCAGCTTCGTCGCTGCTCCTGGCCTCTCGGCCCACGGGGGTGAACCTGGCCTGGGCTCTGAGCAGCCTGCGCCCGCTGACCGTGGCCGCGGCCGAGGCGGGCATGACGCCGGCGCAGTTATCGCGCAGGCTCGTCAGCCAGGCCCGGCGCATGCTCACCGATGACGTGGCAGCCAACCGCGCCATAGGCGAGCACGGCGCAAGGCTCATACGACGGCGTGGGCCGCTGGTGACCCACTGTAACGCCGGAGCGCTGGCTACGGCCGGCTATGGCACGGCGGTCGGAGTCATACGACGGGCCTGGGAACTGGACAGTTCGCGCGAAGTTTATGCCGGTGAAACACGCCCCTACCTGCAGGGTGCGCGGCTGACGGCCTGGGAATTTACGAAGTTAGGTATCCCGGTAACGCTCATGACTGACAGCATGGCCGGCCGCCTGTTCCAGAGCCGTGCCATAGCCGCAGTAGTGGTGGGTACCGATCGTACGGCAGCCAACGGTGACGTGGCCAACAAGGTGGGCACCTACCCGTTGGCAGTATTGGCGCGCAGGCACGGCGTGCCGTTCTTCGTGGCCGCGCCCACTTCTTCTATTGATCTTGATTGCCCCCACGGCGACGCCATTCCCATAGAGGAGCGCGACGCTTCAGAGGTCACGCACGTGGCGGGCCGTCGCGTGGCGGCCGATGGAGTCAAGGTGTTCAACCCGGCCTTCGACGTCACGCCTGCCGAACTGGTGACGGCGATAATAACCGAGCAGGGAGTTGTTCGGGGAAACTACGCCACCGGGTTGCGCCGGGTTGTATCCCGGGCCCAATCAGCAAGGGCGGCAGTCACCAAAGCAGCCCTCAGTTCGTAGTACGGAAGGAGGGGAAACCGTGCGCCAGCAACTCGGCCTTGAGCGAGACGGTTTCTTCGATACCGAAGAAGTGCCCCACGCGCACGCGGTACAGTGCCTCGCCGCCCGAATTTATACGGCTTATCCAGGTGTCGGGAAAACGAGGAGCCAGGCGGTTCTTTAATGACATCGCGCTCTCGACCTGCCTGAAGGCTCCGACCTGCAACGATACCTCGGGCACGGGCTGGGCGGTCTGCACGACGGGCGCAGCTGCCGGTTTTAACGCGGCGGGCGCCGGTGGAGTGGGTGCTGGTGCAGCCACCGCGGGAGCAGTTGTGTTCTTCTCCACCTGCCTACGGATTTTATCGACGGCCAGGTTGGCGGCGTCGGCGTCGGCGTCGCCGTTGCTCTCGCTAGAGCTGGGCGCAGCCATCCAGCTGTCGGCTGGAATTTCCGCCTTGTTCGATCCCTGTTTGTAGGACGAACCGCGTCTGTAAGAAGGTGCCGCGGGAGCGTCGATGACGGTTTCTTCGTAAGGTGTACCGTGCAGGAAGCGCTCACGCAGGGTGGAGGCCGCCAGCTGCTGCGTGTCCATGTCGTTGGTGGCTACCGTGCCCACCCCTACGCCCAGGCCGGCTAGCGACAGCCCGGCATTACCGAGCCCAAGGTCGCCGGACAACCCGGCCGGTAGATCGCCTGCCTGCCTGGCAACCGCCAGTACCAGCAACACGATTCCCAGTGTAGTTACCGCGCCAAAGGCCAGCCCGGTTGGTTTCTTCATCGAGTGTTTTACCTGCATTTCGCTTCCTTATCCCGTTGCCCGTGTCGTTACGCAAGTTGCGCAGCCAGCAGGCGATGTTCTTCGGCACCTATAGCCGATATTGGTCCCGTTTTTTTTCGTCCCTTGATCGCCCGCTTGCGTAGCCTGGACAGTCGCGAGCGCGAGCGGGCCAGCTGTCCTTCGTCGATTCTACGGTCGGCTATGGCGCGTGCGATTCCCTCGTGGGCTTCGTCCATCGCCCCGCCTCCGTTGCACACCATGGCGAGATCGTTGCCCGCCTGCAGTGCCATGACGGCGGCTTTACCGGCACCGTACTGGTCGGCCACGGCTTTCATCTCGAGGTCGTCCACGATCACCACGCCGTTGTAGCCCAGCTCGTCGCGCAGGTAGCCGCTGACCGCCGCCTTGCTCAGGCTGGCGGGCAGCTCGGCGTCCAGGGCGCGGCAGAGCAGGTGGGCGGTCATGAGCATGGGCACGCCGCTGGCAATGGCGCGCGCAAACGGTCTCAGCTCAACGCTGCGCAGTCGGTCGATGTTGTGGCTGATGGTGGGAAGGGCGAGGTGCGAGTCGAGGTCGGTGTCGCCGTGGCCCGGAAAATGTTTGCCGCAACCGGTTACTCCCGACTCGCTCAAGCCTTGCAGCCAGGGGAGGGCAAAGTGCGACACTTCTTCAGGCGTGGCTCCGAAGGCGCGGTCTCCGATGATGGGGTTGGCCTCATTGGTGTGGATGTCGAGCACCGGTCCGAAGTCGATGTCGAAGCCCGCCGCTCGTAGCTCTGCGCCTTGGCAGGCGCCGGCGTTCTTCACCGCCCCGGGGTCGCCGTGTCGCGCCATGTTGAGAGCGGCAGGAAAGTGAGTAAAAGGATCGGGCGTGCGGTCTACGCGGCCGCCCTCGTGGTCTATGGCCAACAGGCAGTCGGCGTCGCGCTCACGCAGCTGGGCGGTGAGCGAAAGCAGGCTTTCGAGATCGGGCATGTGGCGGGCAAAAAGTATCACCGCAAAGGGCATGATTCGCTCGAGTCGACTACTGTCGTCCACCCCGAGGCGGGCCTCCTCGATACCTGTCACCAGGAACCCGCCGGCCTCCGCTTCCGCCTTCTCCACCACCCCTGCTGCCGAGCGCGGGGACATAGATTGAATCTTATCACAGCCGGCGCTTTACCCCCATTCGGGGGCGTGCTAACCGACTCAGTCGAGGGGTTTTTCAGTTGCCGAACGAACACAGCCTGCGTTATATCGCAGTGGAGGGGCCCATAGCGGTGGGCAAGAGCTCGCTGGCCCAGGCCCTCGCCCAGAACTACGGGGCCCGCCTGGTACGTGAGCCGCTGGAAGACAACCCCTTCCTGGCCCGTTTTTACGAGGAACCGCAGCGCTACGCCTTCACCGCCCAGCTCTCGTTTCTCATCGAACGCTACCGCCAGCAGCAGGAACTGGCGCAGATGGATCTTTTTCAACAGGCCACCGTAGCCGACTATTTGTTCGCAAAAGACCGTATTTTTGCTGAAATCACCCTTTCGGAGGACGAATTACTCCTTTATGACCGCATTTATGGCTTGCTTGATGCTCGAGTCAGACAACCCGACCTGGTCGTGTTCCTTGACGCGGACATTGATGTCCTGCTAAGGAGACTGAGGAAGCGCGCCCGATCTTTTGAGAAAAGGCTTGGACGCGAGTACCTTGAGAAGCTGGCAGAAGCGTACAGGCGCTTCTTCCATGGATACCGGGACGCCCCGTTGTTGGTCGTCAACAGTTCGGACATCGACTTTGTCGAGAATGGCGGTGACTTCACCGACCTCGTCCGGGAGATTGACGGCATGGGACAGGGTGTTCAGCATTACGTACCGCTTGGATCCAACTAAGGACCGAGACGGGAGTTCAAAATGTCTTCCGGCGTAGCGTCACCCGTCATCACGGGCTCGCGACTGCCGGTGGTCGATGACCTTCCGCTGGTTCGGGAGGTTTTTTTATGACCACCGGAATAGCCGACAGTAAGTTTACTGAAAAGAAAGTGACCGTGCCCGGCGTCATCGACGCCAAGGGTGAGCGTCGCCTGACCATGCTCACCGCCTACGACTTTACCTTCTCGCGCCTGGCCGACCGGGCAGGCGTGGACATGCTGCTGGTGGGAGACTCGCTGGCCATGGTGGTGCAGGGCATGGACAACACCCTGGGTGTGACCATGGACGAGATGGTCTACCACGTGCGCATGGTGGCCCGCGGCCGCAAGCGTGCCCTGGTGGTGGCCGACATGCCCTTCATGTCTTACCAGGTGTCGGCCGAAGAGGCGCTGGTAAACGCCGGCCGCTTCATCAAGGAAGCCGGCGCCGAGGCCGTCAAGCTCGAGGGCGGAGTCAACGTGGCCGATACAGTGGCGCGCCTGTCCAACATCGACATCCCCGTGGTGGGCCACATCGGCCTGACCCCGCAGTCGGTGCACCGCATGGGCGGACACAAGGTGCAGGGCCGCGAGAGCGGTGGCGCACCGGGTGCCCGCGAACGGATCATGGCCGACGCCCGCGCGCTCGAAGACGCGGGAGCCTTTGCCATCGTCATAGAGGGCGTTCCCTCCGAGCTTGGCCGGGAGATCACCGAATCGGTAAACGTGCCCACCATAGGCATAGGTGCCGGGCCCTCCTGCGACGGGCAGGTGCTGGTCATGCACGACGTGCTCGGTCTCGAAGAACGCATAGCCCCGCGCTTTGTGCGCCGCTACGCCGAGCTGGGAACGGTGGCCACCGAGGCCATAGGCAGCTACGTGGACGAGGTGCGCGACGGCAGCTTTCCGGCACCCGAGCACTGCTTCTCGTCGCGCAAGCCACGCTCGGCCAACAGGCCTCCTTCGCGGCGTAGGGTGCTGGGCGGTTCCTGAGCTGGCGCAGGGGCCAAGCGAAAGGCTTGGCCGGATAACGGGCAGAATAACCAGTTGAAAACCGTAACCGATATAGCAGTCATGCGTGAGCTGTCGCGACAGGTTCGCGGCGCGGGGCTGCGCGTGGGCCTGGTGCCGACCATGGGTTTTCTCCACGAGGGGCACCTCGAGCTGGTGCGTCGCGCGAAGGCCGACGCCGACGTCGTGGTTGTGTCGATCTTCGTTAACCCGGCGCAGTTCAACGACCCGGGTGATTTTGAAAACTACCCCCGCGACACTTCGGCCGACGAGGCCATGCTGGAGGCGGAGGGAGTCGACATGATGTTCGTGCCCGAGGCGGAGCAGGTGTACCCGCCAGGATCGGCCAGCCGGGTGATAGTATCGGGACTGGCCGACACTCTCTGCGGTCCCGGCAGGCCCGGGCACTTTGACGGCGTGGCCACGGTGGTGAGCGCGCTTTTTAACATGGTCGAACCCGACTTTGCGGTCTTCGGCGAGAAGGACTACCAGCAACTACAGGTAATACGACGCATGGCTGCCGACCTTCACTTTGGCGTCGATGTTGTTTCGGTGGCCACCTGCCGAGAGCCCGACGGCGTGGCCATGAGCACGCGCAACGAACGCCTCTCGGCCGCAGAACGGCAGCAGGCCCCCGCCATCTACCGCGGCCTGTGCCTGGCCAGCGATGCCTGGCAGGGGGGCGAGTACTCGTCGCAGGCCCTGGTCGGCCTCGTGGCTTCGGAAATCGAAGCCGCCGAGGGAATGACGGCCGAGTACGTGAGCCTGGTCGACGGTGCCACGCTGCAACCCGTGCTGCGGGCCACGGCAGGCTGCGTGCTGGCCGTGGCCGCCGCGCTGGGGCCGGTGCGCTTGATAGACAACGTGGTATTGCAAAGCACGGCCTCGGCCGTGACTGCTGCCGACAACGAGGAGACTCCCGCACATGCGTAAGATGCTGAGAGGCAAAATACATCGCGCTACCGTCACCGGTGCCGACCTCGACTACGAGGGCAGCGTGACCATAGACAGCGAGCTCATGGACGCAGCCGGCTTGATCACGGGTGAAGCCGTGCACTTGTGGAACGTGACCAACGGCGAGCGTTTTGAAACCTACGCCATCGAGGGCGCGGCCGGCTCACGGGTGGTCTGCATCAACGGCGCGGCGGCTCACAAGGCTTCGCGCGGCGACCTCGTAATAATTGCCGCCTTCGGCTGGATGGAAGACTCGCAGGCCTTGAGCTGGAAGCCCAGCTGCGTGTTCGTAGACGAGGCGAACAACCCGATCGACGAGGGACGCGAAGAAGTACCCGGCCAGGCCTTCGGCTGAGCCGGCTTACCGGGCTCCGGTAGAAGCGGCGGTAGATAAAGAAACGCCGCAGAAAATGAAGAGCGCTCACGCGATGCGAGCGACGCTTGCGCCCGATGGAGACGCCAGGCAACGTCGCCGCACCCCCGGGGGACCACTTCTTTCGAACTGCCACCCCGACACCGACCCGGCGATAAAGCTGCCGTCCCGGTGGCGTAATACGCTGGAGCCATATGGCTCCAATACCTATTGAAGCGCTTCTGGTCAGGGTTGGTCAAGGGCCTTCTCGATTTCAGTGCGAGAATGCAGAGTATAGGCGGGCAGGCGGCTTGCGGGGGCCAAGTAGCGTCCAGCCCCAGGCGGGGGGCGGGGGTCTGTTTCGTACCCAGTCGGGTGGCGTGTTAAACTCCGGCGGTGGCTAAGGGATCGGGCAAAAAGGGAACGGGGTCTCTGGCAGAGAACCGCCGCGTGCGTTACCAGTACATGGTCGAGGAGACCATGGAGGCCGGTATCGTGCTGGTCGGCAGCGAGGTGAAGGCCATACGCGAGGGCCGCGCCAACCTCGCCGATTCCTACGTTCGATTGCGCCGCGGCGAGGCATACCTGCAGGGCTGCCACGTGGGGGCCTGTTCTTCGCAGGGCGAGCAGGGCCACGAGTCGGTGCACGACCGCAAGCTGCTCCTGAACCGCCGTGAAATTGATAAGCTCGAGGGCAAGGTGCGGCAGAGCGGTTTCACGCTGGTCGTAACGCGTCTTTACGACAGCGGCGGAAAAATCAAGGCCGAGGTCGTGCTCGCGAAGGGTAAGAAAAAACACGACAAGCGCTCCTCGCTCAAGGATCGCGAGCGTCAGCGAGAGGCCGCTCGCGCCACCAAGCTCAGGTTTTGACGCGAATTCTACAGGCCTCAGCCGCGCGGCAATGCCGTGCGGTCCAGCTTGCCCATGGCGTTGCGAGGTAGCTCGGCCACGAAGCGGTAGCGGCGCGGCCTCTTATAGCGGGCAAGCTTTTCGTCGGCCACCCGCGTGAGGGCTCGCTCGAGCAGCGCCGGGTCGGCGCCGGGTGCACCCACGATCCAGGCGGCGGGCACCTCACCGAGGTCGTCGTCGGGCAGGCCGGCCACCACCACTTCAGCCACGCCCTCCACGGTTGACAGCAGGCGCTCAACCTCGGCCGGCACAATGTTGGAGCCGCCGCTGATGACCAGGTCCTTGATGCGGCCGTCCAGGTAGAGGCGCCCGCGTTCATCAAAGCGTCCGATGTCGCCGGTGTGAAACCAGCCCTTGTTTGCGTCGTCGTCGTTGTCCGGGCTGCCGTCATCTTGCAGGTAGCCCGAAAAAACAGTGGGGCCTTGCACACATACTTCGCCCGGTCCACGGGCGGGCAAGCCCGGTCCTCCCTCGTGGTAGATCGGATGATCGCCGGCCCCCGCGTCGTGGTCACAAAGAGCTATGAGGGTGCCGGGCAGGGGAAACCCTGCGCTGCCGGACGCCGTGTCGCCGGGCAGGTTGCTCGATATGATTCCGGTTTCGGTCAGCCCGTAGCGTTCGACCAGTTCGACGCCGAAGCGCTCGTGAAACTGTTGCCACAGCAGAGCGTCCAGCGGTGCCGAGCCACAAAGAGCCAGCCTTAGAGTCGCCAGCGAATCGTCGGGGCCGGCCTCCGCCAGTATTCGCCGGTATACGGTGGGAACGCCCATCAGGAGTTTCACATCGAGCGCGGCTATCGCGTCGAGGCAGGCGCGTGCGTCGAAGCGCGGCGCCAACATGATCTCGTTGCCCGCCAGCAGGCTGCCGTACAGCCCCAGCACGAGGCCGTGGAAATGATGGGCCGGCAACAGGTGCAGCAGGCGGTCATCGGGGTCGCGTTGCCAGGCCAGGGCCAGCTGGTCGAGGTTGGCCAGGAGTTGGCCGTGTGACAATGGCACGCCCTTGGGCTGGCCGGTGGTGCCCGAGGTAAACAGGAGCAGCGCGGTGTCTGCCGGTTGCCGGCTTTCAACCGATAGTGTCGGGCCCTGGTGTTCGTGCAGGGAGAGTTCGTCTTCGGTAAGCCACCGACAGCCACTGTTGCCAGCCGCAGCGGCGTGACGCCGGGCGATGTCGGGGCTGGTAACTATCAGCGAGGGCTGCGCACGCGGCAGCAGCTCCTCTACCTCGGTTGTCGACAGCGAGCTGTTGAGCGGCACCACCACGGCGCCGCTGGAGAGCACGGCCAGGTGCAGGGCTACCAGCTCGGGGCCGCGCGAGGGTCCGAGCAACACGCGTTGGCCGGGTTCTATGCCTTCCTGTCGCAGGCGCGCCGACCACAGCGCGGTGCGCTCGAGCAGTTGCACGCGGCTTTGTGTCCAGGCGAGGGAGGGCGTGTCGGGGGCGCCGTGGTCCAGGCCAGCCTCCTGCAAACCGGAGACAGCGGCCAGTGAGCTGTCGGTCTGCCGTGTGTCGAGGATTCGCCTTGCCAGGTTCATGTTGGTCGTCCGGCGGAGGCGTTAAACAGTGCTTGGCTCTACTGGTCCTGTCGCCAGCGCGAGACGAAGCGTTCCTGCACTATGGTCTCGGGGCACTTGGCAGCCACCAGGGCGGGGTCGCCCGCGCGGAGTTCTTTGAGCAGGGCCACGGCGTCCTTGCCCACGGCTATGCCGTGTCGAGCCAGGTAGCAGCCGGCAACCAGCCAGGCTCGGCCGTTGCCGCTTGTGCAGTGAAGCAGCGTGGGGCTGTTGCGGCCGTCGATCTCGTTGTCGATGGCGTCGATGATCATCTCCATCTTGTCGGCCGGGGGCGCGGTGCCTTCTTCTATGGCGAAGCGCTCTATCTCGATGACGTCTCCCAACTCTTCGCCCATTTCTTCGAGCGCGTCTTCGTAGGCGGGGATGTGTGGCACCTCGCCGTCACCGTTAACCTCGTCTTCTTCGGTGAGATTGATCACCGAGCGCAGGCCGGCCGCGAGCAGCGAGGCCAGTATCTCGCGGGTGGATTGTTCGTCGTTACCCGCCGGGTAGGGGCCGGCCAGCAAGCGGCCGGGGACTACCCACCAGGCACCGCTGTAAGGGGCCTGTGTGTCGGTAGGTGGGGTACTGGAAGAAGGTGCGTCTGGGGAAGGGGGCATAATCAAAGTCTCCAGTTTACAGCTGGGGGGGCCCAGGCTGTTTTGATCACCAATGTAAATGTCTCACAGTCAGGCCCTCTGGGTCAAGGGCTGCGGTGAAAAAGCTTGATTGATCCGCGCCGGCCGCATACTCACCAAGGTGAGTTGCCATCGGGCGGCAGGAGGACCTCATGGAGCAGTACGGACTTTTTATTGACGGCGAATATCGCGACGCCAAGGCTGGCGAGACCATAAAGAGCATCAACCCGGCGACCGAGCAGCCCTGGGCCGAGGTGGCCAGCGCCGGCGAAGCCGACGTAGACGACGCCGTTGAGGCCGCCCGCAAGGCCCACGCGTCCGGCGTGTGGCGAAACAAGAGCTACGAGGAGAGGGCCGACATCCTGGCGGCGGTGGCCGAGATCATCAACGGGCAGGGCGAGGCACTGGCGGCAGCCGAGGCCCAGGACGGCGGCGGCACCATACGCAAGGCCAGTTTTGCCGACGTGCCGGGAGCAGCCGGCACCTTCGAGTATTTCTCCGGGCTATGCCGCGGCTACGTCGACGAAGAAGAGTTCGCGGAGACGGTGCCGGTAGCGAGCCGCAACATCGTGCGTCGCGAACCCATCGGCGTATGCGCCGGTATCGTGCCGTGGAACTTCCCCATACTGATGGCATCGTGGAAGATAGCGCCGGCGCTGGCCGCTGGTAACACGGTCATCATCAAGCCGGCGTCGGTAACACCGGTGACCGCGCTCATACTGGGGCAGATCTGCAAGGACGCGGGAGTGCCCGACGGCGTGGTCAACGTCGTAAGCGGCCCCGGCGGCGTGGCCGGCGAGCGCCTGGCGTCTCACCCCGACGTGGGCAAGGTGGCGTTCACCGGCTCTACCGAGGTCGGCCGTCGTATCATGCAGCTGGCGTCGGGCACCATAAAGAAGGTGACCCTCGAGCTGGGCGGCAAGTCGCCCAACATCATTCTCGACGATGCCGATCTCGACACCGCCGCGCTGGGCGCCTGCTACGGCACGTTTTTTCACCAGGGCCAGGTCTGCGAGTCGGGCACGCGGGTGCTGGTTTCGGAAAAACAGCACGACGAACTCGTCGACAAGATGGTAAGCGCCTGCGATCGCATACAGGTGGGTGACCCCATGGACATGATGTCCACCATGGGCCCCATGGTGAGCAGTAACCAGCTCGACACCGTGGAGCGGTACGTGGGACTCGGCCGCGAGGCAGGGGCCGAGTGCGTGCTGGGCGGCGACCGCCCCGACATGGAGAGCGGCTACTACTACAACCCCACTATCTTTACGGGCGTGGACAACGGCATGCGCATAGCCCAGGAAGAAATCTTCGG
>CAUZFM010000058.1:0-17482 GCA_963579235.1 uncultured Binatia bacterium (SeqCode) | reverse complement strand
TCTGTTCGTCGCTGCCGTAGTGGGCCAGTATCTCGGCGTTGCCGGTATCCGGGGCCTGGCAGCCGAACACGGCCGGGGCCCAGGCAGAGCGCCCGAGGATCTCGTTGAGCAGCGCCAGCTTTAACTGTCCGTAGCCCTTGCCGCCGAGCTCGGGTCCCAGGTGGCAGGCCCACAGGCCCTGTTCGCGCACCTGCTGCTTGAGCGGGTCGGTCAGGCGCTTGAAATCAGGATTGCGGCGGTCAAAGGGTGCCGCGGGCTCGGGAAAGGCCAGGTCCAGGGGCTCGATTTTCTCGGCTACGAAGCGGTCGGCCCAGTCGAGTTTCTCCTGGTATTCGGGGTCTGTTTGAAAATCCCATGCCATAACTGTTGTTTTTACCCACCCACCGCCTCTATCGGAAGGGGAGGAGGTCGCAATCCTGCTTGACAAGCCACAATAGTTGGCTAGTATTGGAAATATGGAAACAAAACCAGCGAGAACGGTGGCGCCTGTGGAAACGGCCGTTGCGGTCGAAATGCTGGGTGCACTTGCCCAGGAGGCCCGGCTCGAGATATTCCGCCTGCTGGTAAAGGCGGGTCCCGGGGGCCTGGCAGCCGGCGCGGTGGCCGCAGAGCTGGGCCTGGCCCCGGCCACGCTGTCCTTCCATCTCAAGGAGCTCAGGACCGCCGGCATCGTGATTTGCCAGAAGCGCGGCCGGTCGCGTATTTACAGCCCCGACTTCGAATCGATGAAACAACTGGTGGGGTTTCTCACCGAGGACTGCTGCCGGGGACTGGCAGCGTGAGGATGAACGATGAGCACTGAAAATCGACCGGCCGACAACGAGCAACTGAGAGACGAGGTGCGCAAGGGCTACGCGCGGGTGGCCGTGGACGGTTCGGCCGTCGGTACCGAAGACGTCAACGCCGCCAGTGCGCGGGTGGGCTACCAGGCCGAGCAACTCGAGGCCGTGCCCGACGGCGCCAACCTGGGCGTGGGTTGCGGTAACCCGACGGCTATTGACTCGCTGTCGGCGGGTGAGGTCGTGGTCGATCTCGGCTCGGGCGCCGGCATGGATTCGTTTCTCGCGGCTGCTGCGGTCGGCCCCACGGGTCGCGTGATCGGCGTGGACATGACCGACGAGATGCTCGAAAAGGCGAGGGCCAATGCCGAGGCCGGCGGCTACCAGAACGTGGAGTTCCGCAAGGGCTTCATCGAGCAACTGCCGCTTGAAGACGAAAGCGTCGACGTCATCCTGTCGAACTGCGTCATCAACCTCTCGCCCGAAAAAGAGAAGGTCTACGCCGAGGCCTACCGCGTGCTCAAGCCCGGCGGGCGCGTGATGGTGAGCGACATCGTGCTCGACCGCGAGCTGCCCGCCGAAGTGCTGGGCAGCATCGACGCGTGGATAGGCTGCGTGGGCGGCGCCTCGCTGCGAGAACGTTATCTCGACACCATACGCGAAGCCGGTTTCGCCTCTGTGGAAATCACGAAGGAGTCCTGCTTCGGCGACATGTTCTCACTCGACGACCCCGACGTGGCGCGCATGATCGAGTCCATGGGCATCAGCCGCGAGCAGGCCGACGAGTACCGCAAGGCCATCGTCAGCCTGCACCTACTGGCGCGCAAGTAACGGCATAGGCCCTTTCAGGGGCCGAACGAGCTTGCCGTCAGCTGGCACGGCCAGGAGCGCCCCGATCAGCGCAGCTTGGTGAGGTCGAGTCCGCCGAAGGCTTCGCGGTTGGCGCGGTCGCGCTTCTCGATACGGGCTATGTGTTCCTCGTCGGTCCCGAGTTCGACCAGCAACTCGCGGCTGTGTTCACCCAGCAGGGGGGAGCAGCAGCCGAGTCCACCCGGCTGCTCGTCAAAGACCAGCGGTGGCCTGGGCAGCCTCGACTTGCCGCCCAGCGGGTGCTCGACCTCGACCAGCGTGCCCGAGTGCTGCACCTGCGGGTCTTCGTGCACGTTGCCGGGACCGTTGACCGCGGCCACTGGGATGTCGAGTTCGTCGAGCAGGCTGCACACCGCCTCGGTGTCGTGGCCGGCGAGCACGCGGTTCATCTCATCTGCCAGGTCGCCGCGGTTGGCAACGCGCCCGGCAAAAGTGGCAAAGCGTTCGTCGCTGTGCAGTTGGCAGCCCAGCCCCTCGCATACGCGGGCGAAGTCACCGTCGATGATTACGATCATGGCCACGTGGCCATCGCTGGTGGCGAACAGCGGAAAGTAGTCTGCCAGTTCGCCCTGTTCGCTGATGTCGTCGCCCAGCAGCGTGTGCCGCCACATGGCGTCGGGCCACAGAAAGTATAGTCCGGCGTCCATCATCGACACCGGCAGAAATTGACCCCGGCCGCTGCGTTGGCGTTGCAGCAGGGCCGCGGTCACGGCCTGGGCAGCGGTCATACCTGCCACCTTGTCGAACAACACCGTGCGCACGTTGGCCGGCTTGCCGCCCTGTCTACCCGCCCCCTGGGCATCGGCCATGCCGATGGTGGCCTGGACCAGTGGGTCGTACACGCGCCGGCGGGCGTAGGGGCCCGACTGGCCGTAACCGGTGATCGACGCGTAGACCAGTCGCGGGTTGATGCGTGCGAGTGATTCGTAGTCGAGGCCCAGCGCAGCGGTTTTGCCGGGGCGGTAATTCTCGATGAGAACGTCGGCGGTTTCGACCAGCCCCAGCAGGACGGCCTTGTCGTCGTCCTGCTTGAGGTCGAGCGCAACCGAGCGCTTGTTGCGGTTGATGGTCGAGAACATGGCCGCCGTGCCGTTGCGGATGTTTCCCATGAAGCGCGCGAGGTCGCCTATGCCCGGCGGCTCGATCTTGATGACATCGGCGCCCTGGTCAGCCAGTATCATTCCCGCGAGCGGGCCGGACACAGTGGAGGTGAGTTCGATTACCCGGTAGCCGGCAAGTGGCCCTGCGACGGTGCGTTGGCCGTAGCCCTTATTCTCCATGGGGATAATATTTTGACTCGCCCACGCTGTGTCCAATCCCCAAAAGGGGGTTATCGGACGCCTCCCCATTTTGATAGGGTTCGCGCATGCTCCACACGATTTCAGGTTGGTGCCAGCACAAGCTGGCTGTTTCGGTGATCTGCGTGGCTCTTGCCGCCGCTGCTGCTTGCACGCGTGCACCGGCCACCACGGTATTCGTCGCCCGCAGCATTGTGACCATGGATCCGGCTCGCCCCCACGCCGAGGCCGTGGCCGTTTCCGATGGAAGGATCATCGCGGTGGGAAGCCGCGAGGAGCTCTCGCCGCTGGCCGGCTGCAAGGGCTGCGTCATTGACGAACGCTTTGCCGATGAGGTGCTGTTGCCCGGCTTCGTGGAGAACCACCTGCATCCCGACATGGCCGCCATGCTGCTGGCGTTACCCATAACGGCACCGTTTGACTGGGAGCTACCCGGCGGAACGATCAAGGGCATACGCGGCAGGCAGGCTTTTCTCGACAGGCTGCGCGAACTCGACGCCGCTCTTGACGACGCCGAGCAGCCGCTGATCACCTGGGGCTACCACGATTTCTTTCACGGTGTGGGACTCGACCGTGATGCGCTCGACTCGGTGTCCACCACGCGTGCAGTGGTGGCCTGGCACCGTTCGTTTCACGAGATCATAGCCAATTCGGTCGCGCTCGAGTGGATGGGAGTCACCCGCGAGACGGCGGCGCGCTTGCCCGGTGTCGCTTTGCGCGCAGACGGCGAACCCACCGGCCGCCTCTCGGAGCTGGGGCTGCTGGTCGCGCTGGGCACGCTGTCCCCGGTGGTGCTGGGCGAAGAGGCCATGGATCGCGGTCACTCGATCGTGCGGCAGATGATACACAGCGGCGGTATTACCACGGTTGTCGACATGGCCTACGGCATGTTCAGCGACGAGCGCGAGTGGCCGATTCTCAAGCGCAACCTCGACCGCGACGACGTGCCTTTTCGCACCCGGCTGGTGCCGCTGCCCCTCGCGCTGGGTCGTGAGTGGGGCGATGATCTGTTCGACCGGGTAGAGGCCCTGCCGCAACGCAACAGTGAACGCCTGGCCTTTTTGCGCCAGGTCAAGATGATAGGCGACGGCGCGTTCTTCTCCCTGTTGATGCGCATGCAACCGCCGGGTTACCTGGAGGGTGGAGTGGGCGAGTGGAACACCGAGCCAGGTCGCATGGCCGACGGTCTCGCGCCCTGGTGGAAAGCGGGCTACCAGCTGCACGTGCACAGCAACGGCGACGCGGCCCAGGTGGCGGTGCTCGACGCGCTTGATCAACTGCAGGCCGAGCATCCGCGTGAGGACCACCGCTCGACCCTTCATCACTTTGCACAGGCGCGCCCGGCCGAACTCGACCGCGTGGCCGCGTCGGGAGTGCTGGTGTCAGCCAACGTGTACTACAACTACTTCATGGCCGATATATACGCCGAGCGCGGGCTGGGCCTGCCGCGCGCCGAGAAGATCACGCCGCTGGGGTCGCTGGTCAAACGCGGGGTGAAGGTGTCGCTGCATTCCGACCTGCCCATGGGGCCGGCGCGTCCGTTGCTCGCGGCCTGGGCCGCTGCCACTCGTCTCACCCATGACGGCAACACGCGCGGGGCCGACGAGGCGCTTACCCCGGGACAGGCCCTGCTCGCGATCACCAGCGACGCGGCCTACGCGGTGGGTATGGAAGACGAGATCGGTAGCATACGCGTTGGCTTGAGGGCCGACTTCGTGGCGCTGCCCGACGATCCGCTGGTAGTAGGTGTCGAGTCGTGGCCCGACCTGCACCCGACCGCTACAGTGTTGTCGGGCGTTGTGTTTACCATCGGCGACGGGGCGGTCAGGTAATAGCGGCGGCAAGCGCGGCGGCGGCCTCGGCCATGGCGGCGCGGGCGCCGCGGCTTACCTGGGTGGTGTTGGCGAAGCCGTGTACCTGGCCCTCTACCCGACGCAGCGTTACCGGCACCCCGGCTTGTTCGAGTCGCCTGGCGTAGGCCTCGCCCTCGTCTCGCAAGGGGTCGAAACCGGCCGTGGCGATGTAGGCCGGCGGCAGGCCCGAGAGATCTTCGGCCAGCAACGGCGAGGCCAAGGGGTCTTCGACCGCGCGTTGGTCGCCGCCGCTGTAGTGGCGGATGTACCACTCCATCTGCGAGGCGGTCAAGAAAAAACCGTCGGCAAACAAGTGGTACGATTCGCTGCGGGCCGACAGGTCGGTGACCGGGTAGATGGGTAGCTGGAAGGCCGGCGAGGGTCCGCCGTCGTGCGTGGCGCGCAGTGAAACCGAGGCAGCCAGGTTGCCACCGGCGCTGTCGCCGCCAACCGCAATCCGTGCGGGGTCAATCGCCAGCTGCTCAGCGTTGGCCAGCGCCCAGCGAAATGCAGCCAGGGCGTCATCAGCGGCTGCCGGAAAAGGGTATTCAGGTGCCATCCGGTAGTCCACCGACAGCACCTTGACGCCGGCGGCCTCGGCCAGGAACCGGCACGGCTGGTCGTGGCTGTCGAGGCTGCCCACCACCCATCCTCCGCCGTGATAGTAAACCAGCAAGCCACCACCGTCGGCACAAGCATGGGGTACGTAGAGGCGCGCGGCCAGGTCACCGTCGGCGCCCGCGCAAGTGAGATCCTCCACCCGTCGCAAGTCTATGGGGTGGCCGCCTATCACCGCCGCGCCGCTTTCTACGTGTTGCCTGACTTCGGCGACCGTCATGTCGTCGTAGGAGGGGAGGTCGGCGAAAGACATTACGCGCAGTAGCAGTTGCACGTCAGCGTCCAAGGTGAGGCCGTCCACGCGGGTGGGTCTGCCACCGGCCAGCAGGCGTTGCAGCGGTGATGGCAGTGACATCAAGCCGTTGAGCAAGAGCTGCTGCGCGCGTTCGGCCAGGCTGAGACTGTGCGTTGTCATGTTGATGTTTCTCCTCGGGGCCACGCGGAATACCGCCGTAAGGATTAAGCTGCCGCCACTGACAAGGAAAGGCGGGCGCCTTACTTGCCCGCTTGTTTGAGTACCTGGAGAAGCCAGGGTTCCATTACCATAGAGGGCGACAGGCCGGTGTGTAGTCAGTCGCTGCCGGCGGCATTGCGAAAAAACTCTACGGCCCACCGGGCCATGAGCCGGTCGTCGGTGTCTTCGGCCAGCGAAGCCAGTGTCCGGTTCCACAGATCATCCCCGAACAACCCACGCCTGCTTTCGTACAAGCCCCGCGCGTACTCGCGACTGAACTCGGGGTGGCCCTGGCAACTCATCACGTGCTTGCCGATGCGGTACATTGAAACAGGGCAGGCGTCACTTGAGCCCACAAGACTGGCGCCGTCGGGCAGGCGCGTCACCTGGTCGCGGTGGCTGTGTATGAGTCGTAGCTTACCGTGCGTGCCGGCAGTGGCCCACGGGAACGGCGACTCGATGCGCGTGCTGTGCACACCGAGCGTCCACCCCTGCTCGGCCAGCTCAGCGTGGCCGCCCAGAGCGCGGGCAACCAACTGGTGGCCGAAGCACACGGCGAACAGCGGTTGGCTCGCTTCGGCCAGCCGTACGACGTAGCTCTCGAGCGGAGCGACCCACTCCAACTTGTCGTAAACACTGTGCCGGCTGCCGGTCATCAGGTAGCCATCACAATCGCGGATCGAGTTGGGAAACTCGCCATGCAGCACGTTGTAGGAGACAAATTGGAGCGACGGCTCGACGCTACCGAGCAGGCGGGCGAACATGTCGCTATACTGGCCGTGCGTGGCGGCGAGCGCGGGCTGGACTGAGTCGGTGAGAAGTATGCCTATCTTCATGGGGGGACCAGTTTGAACAGCATAGACGGCGCGGTCAACGAAGTGCTTGGGCCCGTGGCCGACGCCATGGCCGCGGTAGTTTTCTACGCTGTACCCATAGGTGACGCGCAGGTGCCGCTCATCGTGGCCTGGTTGATAGGCGCGGGCCTGTTTTTCACCTTCTACCTGCGCCTCATCAATTTTCGTGGCATGGCCGAGGGCCTGCGCATAGTTACCGGCAAGCGCCGCTCACCGAATTCGAGCGGGGAGATCAGTGCCTGGGGCGCGCTTTCGACGGCAGTGTCGGGCACCGTGGGCATCGGCAACATAGGCGGCGTGGCCGTGGCGATTTCCATGGGTGGCCCCGGTGCCACGTTCTGGCTCCTGGTTGCCGGCCTGCTGGGCATGGCCACCAAGTGTGCCGAGTGCGTGCTGGGGGTACGCTACCGCCAGGTCGACGAGAACGGCCAGGTGTCGGGCGGCCCCATGTACTACCTGCGCGCGGGTTTTGCCGAGCGTGGCTGGCCGCTGGCTGGTCGAGCGCTGGGCGGGTTCTATGCGGTGGCCATAGTGCTGGGCTGCCTGGGCGCGGGCAACATGTTCCAGAGCAACCAGGTTTTCGAACAACTGCTGGTCGTGACCGGCGGTGTCGATGGCCCCATGGCCGGGCACTCACTGGAGGTGGGCCTGCTGCTGGCCGTAGCCGTGGGCCTGGTGCTGGTGGGCGGCATACAATCCATAGCCCGTGTCACCACTCGCCTGGTGCCGTTCATGGCCTTGTTCTACTGCCTGGGTGCGCTGCTGGTCATCGGCCTTAACTTCGACAAGGTCCCGGGTGCGTTTGCTTCGATATGGCACGGGGCGTTTTCGCCCGAGGGCATAAGCGGCGGCGTGCTGGGCGTGATGATGCTGGGATTTCGCCGCGCGGCTTTTTCAAACGAGGCCGGGCTCGGCTCGGCCGCTATCGCCCACTCGGCGGTCAACACCCACCACCCTGCCACCGAGGGCCTGGTCGGCTTGCTCGAACCGTTTATCGACACGGTGGTGATCTGCACCATGACGGCGCTGGTGATTCTCACCACGGTGTACGAACCATCGCTGGCGGGCAGCGGGGTACAGGGAGTGGCGCTTACCTCGCGCGCGTTTGAGAGCACGCTGCCGTGGGCGCCGGCAGCCGTCGGCCTGGCCGCGCTGCTGTTCGCGTACTCCACGATGATCGCCTGGGGTTACTACGGGCTCAAGGGTTGGACCTACCTGGTGGGCGACTCGCGGGTGGCCGAGCTTTCTTTCAAGCTGGTCTACTGCGCTTTCGTCGTGCTGGGGTGTGTGCTCGATCTTGACGCCGTGCTCACCATGTCCGACGCACTGTTGTTCGTAGTGGCACTGCCCAACGTCATAGGACTGTACGTGTTGGCGCCGCGCATACGCGAGAGCCTCGACGACTACTTCTCCTGACCACGGCTCGCGCGCTGGTTGCCTTTACGACCTGAGACGGCGACACCTTGTCGGCGCCGCTGGCGCGCAAGGGAGACGTCATGGAGTACGCAGTAGTAGTCGGGGGAGGGCAGGTCGAGCAGGAAGGGCACGGCCTGGAGGCTTTTGTTGAGCAGGCCCAGCTGGCCGAGTCGCTGGCTTTTACGACCGCTTTCGTGCCCGACCATTATCTTTTTGAACAGATGGGCGAGCTCAAGACCGAGCAGCCGACCTACGAGTTGTTTGCGCTGCTTGGTGCCATCGCCCAGCGCACGCGTAGCATCAAGCTGGGCAGCCACGTTGCCTGCACGCTGTTTCGTCACCCGGCCATGCTCGCGCGCCAGTTTGCCCAGCTTGACGAGCTCAGTGGAGGTCGCGTGATTGCCGGTGTGGGTGCGGGCTGGACGAGGTCCGAGTTTGAGATGTTCGGCCTGGACTTTCCGCCGGTGTCCGAGCGCCTGCGCATGATGGACGAGGCGGTGGAGATCATGCAGGCACTGTGGACCGGCGAGCCCTGCAGCTTTGACGGCGAGCACTATCGCCTGCGCGACGCCGTGGTCAGGCCGACCCCGATGCAACAGCCGCGACCACCGCTGATGCTGGGCGGTGGTGGCAAGGGCATACTCAGGCGCGCCGGGCGCTGGGCCGACATCCTCCACATGGTGCCCGAGATCGGCAAGGCCGGTACGACCACGTTGGAAAGCGTGAGCGCCTTCGGCGACGAATCGGTCGCCGAAAAGCTCGCGCTGGTGCGGGAGGAGGCCAAAGCCGCCGGCCGGCCGGACGGTGCCGTGCGTTACGCTACGACGATTTTTGTTTACCAGCCCGCCGACAGCGAGAAGCAGGCCGCCGAGACCGCCGAGGGCGCGGCTGCCATGTTCGGGCTCACGGCCGAGCAGTTCAGCCGTCACCCGGCCGTGCTCGCGGGAACCACCGATCAGATGGTCGAGGAACTGCAGCGCCGTGAGCAGGTGCACGGATTGTCCATCGTTGCGCTGGAGGCGACCGGGCTCGACAGTATCCGTGATTTTGCCGAGCGTATAATCGCCAACGGCTAACGGAGTGGACTCAGGCCGCCGGCCAGGCCGTGCCGCCGTCGACCTTGATTACAGAACCGGTGGTGAAGCTCGAAGCGTCGCTGGCCAGGTACAACGCCGCTCCCACGATCTCGTCGGGTCGGCCGCCGCGCTGCAACGGTATGTGGGCGGTGGCGCTCTGTTCGAACGCTTCCATGTCCCAGGCCTTGCTGATGTCGGTGAGAAACGGCCCAGGCATGATGCAGTTGACCCTGACCGAGGGAGCGTAGGCTCGGGCCAAGCCCAGGGTGAGCGCGTTGAGCCCGGCCTTGGCCGTGGCGTAGGGCAGCTCGTTGGGCGTCGGCTGCACCGCGGCGATGCTGCTCACGTTTATAATAGACCCGCCGTCGCCCGCCGCCATGCGCTCGCCCACGAGTGCCGACAGCCTGAAGGGCCCCTTGAGGTTTACGCCTATGACCTTGTCGAAGAGTTCTTCGCTCACCTCGGCGAGCGAAGGGTACAGCGGCGACATGCCGGCGTTGTTTACCAAGACGTCGACGCGGCCGAAGTGCTTGTAGGCCGTGTCGACCAGCTCCTCGCACTGCTGCCAGCGGCCCGCGTGAAAGCCGACTCCCAGCGCGCGTCGACCGGTGAGCTCGGTGAGCTGCGTGGCCAGCTCCTCGCATGCCTTCTCCTTGCGGCTGGCGACCACCACGTCGGCGCCCGCGCGGGCGAAGGCCAGCGCCATCTCCTTGCCCATGCCGCGGCTGCCGCCGGTGACGAGAGCCACGCGGCCCTCGAGATTGAAGAGATCGTTTTCCTGCGAGTCGTTTTTTTTCACGATTTTTCCTGTTTTCACGTGTGGCGTGACTGTCTTTCTGCCTGATGTGCGCGGCTGATACGAGGCATTTGCCGTTGCGTTTTGGTCGGTAGCGAGCAGCGCGGCCACAGGCGCGCTACAATGGCCCGATGAACAATGTCATCAACGGTCGTCGTGCCGGGTGGATGTGGGCCGCCCTGCTGCTGGGTTGTTTCATGAGCACCGGCTGCCTGCTGACCAAGATCGTGTCGGTTCCGCTTCGGGTCGCCGGTGCGGTGGTTTCGATAGTCCCGATTGCGGGTAACCAGGCTCACGACGCCATCGACGCCACGGCCGACACCCTCGACGAACTGCCGTTCTGATTGCCGCGGGGTACGTAGGTGGCTGATGATTACGAAGCGGTGATGGCGGCCGCGGTGGGTCCGCTGCTGGCCACTCTTGACGGCTTCGAGCAGGTGCAGCGCCGCCTGCATCCGCCCGAGCTGCCCGCCCTGCGCGCAGCCATGAAACCGGTGGGACAGCGCCTCGCCTCGGGGCTGGACGGTATTGCGGCTGCCAGCCCGCCCGAGGCCTTGCGCGGCTTCAATGACCAGCTGTTGGCCGGTGGCCGATCGCTGGCCGAGGCCTTCGATCTTTTCTGCTCAGAGGCATCGCCCGAGCAGGCCATCATGCAGGTGCTCGCGTCGATGGGTGCCTTCACCCGTTCGCTCGAACAACTCTACCCACTGCGCACATTCCCGCCGCTCGGGCGATTCTTTGTCGAACAGGAGTTCCACGATCGCCTCGACGAGCTTGATCCCGAGCCGCGCGAGGGTGTGGCCACGGGCGTGCACCTGGGCGGTGACGCCAACGATCGTAAGGCCCGCGGTGGCTTCGCGCTCTACGTTCCCGAGTGGTGGGACGGCAGCGCCGAGATGCCGCTCGTGGTAGCCCTGCACGGAGGCTCGGGTGACGGGCGCGGTTTCATGTGGAGCTGGCTGAGAGAAGCGAGGGGGCGCGGTTTTTTTCTTCTCGCCCCTACCGCCCAGGGCTCGACCTGGTCGATGATGGGCGAAGACATCGACGGCCCGGCCCTGCGGGCCATGGTCGAGCTGGTCGCCGAGCGCTGGCCGGTAAAGCGATCGAGCATCCTGCTCACCGGCCTGTCCGACGGCGCGACTTACTCGCTGCTCACCGGCCTTGCCGAAGATTCACCCTTTACTGCAATTGCTCCCATGTCGGGGGTACTGCACCCCGCAAACCTCGAGCGAGGAAACATGCAGCGGGCCGCGGGCAGGCGTATTTATCTCGTGCACGGTGCCTTGGACTGGATGTTCCCGGTGGAAACCGCGCGCTGGGCGTCCGGGCAGCTCCGGGAAGCCGGCGCGGATCTTGTATACCGGGAGATAGACGGTCTGTCGCATACCTATGCCCGCGACGAGAACGACCGTATACTTAGTTGGTTCGATGCTTCGCTGGTCCTGCCCGGTGACGGCGAGAAGAACAAGGGAGGAAACGAAACATGACTATCGATCTATGGATGCTGGTTTACTGTTGCACCCTGGCGCTGCTTAGCCCCGCGTTGTACCTGGTCGGACGTTTCGGAGCGGCTGGTGGCATGGAGTGGCTGATGGGCAATCGCGACAGCTCGCTCGAAGTGCCTGAGTGGACCGATCGTGCGGTGCGGGCTCACTCCAACCTCATTGAGAGCCTGGTGCCGTTTGCCGCTCTCGTGCTGGTGGCCCACACGGCGGGCCTTGCCAACGAGACCACGGCCCTGGGCGCCACGGTGTTTTTCTGGGCCCGCGTTCTTTACGTGCCCGTGTATACGGCCGGCCTTCAGCCCTGGCGCACGCTGGTCTGGTTCGTGGGCCTGGGCGGTCAGCTCGTCATACTCGGGCAGCTGATCTGAGCTGACAGGTTTTCCGCTGGCGCGGGCCGCCGTTCGGCTCAGCTACGCCAGGCCAGCAGCTGCAGCATCGGTTGGCCGGTGAATCGCTGGGTGCCGAAGACGTAAACGAGACCGATTACTCCGTCGAAGACCACCAGGGCGTACAGCCCGGGGTGGGCCAGGCCCGCGGGCACCGCGTATATAACCGAGGCGACGGCGGTCAGTCGCACAAGGCCCTGCCAGACTATTACCGGGGCGCGCGCGGCGATGTCTTTTGACGCCCACACGAGGCAGGCGGCGGCCATCATCAGGAACATGCCCAGGGTCATGTTGGCCACGAAGTGGTCGGGGGCGGGGGCGGCCAGCGCGCCTCCCCAGGTGGCCAGTCCCACCAGGTAGTCCAGGGCTCCGGTAATAAGAACAAATTTCTGCAACATGCTTGTCTCTCCTTTTTTGTGCGCGGAACTCAGCCCTCGCCGGCCTCGGCGTCAAACTCGACCTGCATCTTTTTCAATCCGGTAACGAAGTGGGACACCAGCGGTCGTGCTTCACCCACCAGGCGCGGGTTGCGCAGGCGCGGAATGATTTCTTCGAACATCACCGAGAGTTCCAAGCGCGCGAGGTATGCCCCGATGCAGTAGTGGTGGCCTATGCCGAAAGTGCGGTGTTCTCCCCTCAGGTCGTGCATCCGCTCGGCGCGGGTCACGTCAAATTGATCGGAGTCGTCACCGAATACCGCTTCGTCGCGGTTGGCCACCGGGTAGAACATTTTCACTATGTCGCCCTTCTTAATTTCCATGTCGCCCAGCGTGAGGTCCTTGGTGGCGGTGCGCTGCATGAAATTAAACGGAGGGTGAAATCGAAGAATCTCTTCAACCGCGCCGGGGATCAGCGAAGGGTCGTCGACGAGTTTCTGCAACTGGTCGGGGTACTCCATCAACAGTCGCATGCCCTGGCCCGTGGCCGTGCGCGTTGTTTCAACACCCCCGGCGATGAGTATGAGGCAGAAGCAGCAGAATTCGAACTCGTCCAGCGCCTCGCCTTCCACCGAGCCGGTCAGCAACGCGTCGAGCACGGTGCCCTTTTTCGGGTTGGCCTTGTGTTCGGTCGCCAGCCCCATCGCGACCTCGAAGATCCGCGCCGCAGCGAGCTGGCCGTCCACCGAGCTTACGTTGAGCTCGGGGTCGTCCATGCCGAGCATGGTAGTGACCAGCTCCGAAAACTCCTGCCGTCCCTCGGTGGGCATTTCCATCAACTCGCAGATGACGAACAGCGGCATTTCCGATGCGACCTCGGACACGAACTCGCAACTTCCACGCGGCGCAACCCTGTCGACTATCTCGCGAGCTCTCTCCCTCATCATCGGTTCGAGCTTGTCGATGGCCCTGATCTTGAACGCGTTACTTACGACTTTGCGATACTGGTTGTGCTCGGGCGGGTCCATGTTGATGATCAAGCGGCTCACTATATCGCTGACCCCGGGGTCCTGGTCGCCCGGGAGGGGGTGGGAACCGTTGGTCGCCGACGAGAACAGCTCCGGGTGCTTGGAAATATAATCGATCTCCTCGCGGCCGGTGATCGCCCAGAACTTTTCGCTGTGTTCGGTTTTTTCCTGCAGTGCGACGGGGCACTCTCGTCTCAGGGCGGCCAGGTTTTCGTGCGGAAGCCCCTGGCTCATGAGCTCGGGGTTCATCAGGTTTAACTGGTGGGGGCACGAGGCTCCGCGCGGAATGTCATCGGCCATGGTATTGGTTTCCTCGGTTATCAGGCCCGTGTCTACACAGAGTAAAGTTTGCCGTTACTCGTAAGACCGTAATGCAGCGCCACGGTTTCGTCCAGCAGCGGGGCTTGGCATGGGTGCCGCCGGGGGGCACGGCAGGCTGCCCTACTCGGGGCCCCGCGAGATCGCCGCCGCCTGGTCCTGACAGCAGTCAGGCGCCCCGGGCCGGCAGGGGCGTGTAGCCGGCCTCGCTTATCGCTTTGCGGACCGTTTGCTCGTCGACATCGCCCCATACGCTGGCGCCGCCCGGCTCGAGCACGACGACCGCCGATTTGACGCCCGGTGTCGCCAGCAGCGCTGTTTCCAGTCGCGTGCGACAGTTGTTGCAGGTCATGCCTTCGACGGTCAGCTCGAGGTCGGCCGTCCTGCGCGAGGTCATGGTCCGGGTAAGCGCCGTGCGCAGTTCGCCCACGGCAAAGCACGCGAGCACTCCCGTGAGCAACAACGCCGAGCCCAGCTCCCACCACGCCGGCCCGTTGCCGTGGTGGGGCAGGGCCGCGGCTCCCACGGGCAGCAGCGAGTCGAAGAGCAGGCCGGCTGCAATGGATCCGACAACGATGGTGCCCAGGTACACGGCCAGCGTGCGCCCACCCAGCGCACGGTAGACGGCGCCTATGGTGGCCACGTTGGTAGCCGGGCCGGCCATGAGAAACACCAGCGCGCTGCCGGCCGGAAGGCCACCGGCAACCAGGGCCGCGGCTATGGGCACCGAGCCGGTCGCGCACACGTACAGCGGAACCGACACGGCAAGCACCGCCAGCATCGAGGCCATGCTGCCCAGCCCGGCCAGTGAGCCCGGCGGTACCCAGGTCGAGATTGCGGCCGACGCCAGCACGCCCACCGCGATCCAGCGCCATATGGTGCGAAGGATACTGATCGAGTGTGACGCCATTCCCCGCAGGCTGCGCTCGGCCTGTTCGTCGGGCGACTGTTGTTCGTCGCCTTGTACGGCTCCCGGCGAAACCGCGCTCGCCAGGTAACCGCCGGCTATGCCCGTGACCGCGGCCGCCGCTATCTTGAACAGGGCAAAGGGCCAGCCGAGGAACGACGCGCTCACCAGGGCCGAGTCGACACCGGTCTGCGGCGTGCTTATCAGGAATCCAACCGTGGCACCGCGACCGGCGCCGTCGCGACGTAACCCCAGTGCTGCGGGGATGACCCCGCAGGAACAAAGCGGCAGCGGCACGCCCAGCGCGACGGCCTTGAGAACGCCCAGCCGCCCGCCCAGCTCGCGGTGTACGAAGCCGGCCGGGAGCGCGACGTGCAGCAGGCCGGCCACGACGGCGCCCAGCAGCAGCCAGGGTGCCAGCGAGAGCATCACGCCCCAGGCTTCGGCCAGAAAAACCATCAGCGCGCCCCTATGCGGCTGTAGCGCGAGAACACTTCCATCAGCTCGTCTACCTTGGCCGCGCGGTCGTCGGCGCTGCCGCTTTCAAACGCGTGGCTGACGCAGGTCTCAATGTGGTTCGACAGTATCATCTCGCCCGCTCGCCCGAGCGCACCCTGGGCGGCTGCGACCTGTGTGAGCACGTCTACGCAATAGGTGTCCTGGTCCACCATGCGCCGCAGGGCCGCCACCTGCCCCTCGGCCCGGTTGAGCCGGGTCAGAACCTTCTTGCGGGTCTCATCGTCCATGCCGGGAATATACCCCCCGGGGGTATATATGTCAAGGGGGATGGGGGTGCCGGCAAGGGTCGCCTGGCGGGTGCCTGAACGGCTACCCCCCGGTTGCGCCAACAGTGTTTTCGTCTCCCAGCAGGCGTACGCGGGCAATAAGCGCCTGCAGCCCGGTACCGGCGTCGTCGGCATTGCCGTACGGGTAAAAGTTTATTAGCGTGTTCGGACACTCCCGTCCCCGCGCTGGGCCGCGGCCGATGGGTAAAGGGGGCCTTACGGCATGGATTCAGACGTGGTTTCAATTTCAAGGTTGGAGACTGTCCGGGAGGTTGTGAGCGTAGCGGCTTTAACGGTGGCGGTGCTGGCGATGCTGGTACTGTCGGCCGCACCGGTGGGAGCCGCCGGCATGAAGTTCGGAGATGCGGCGCCGCTTAACAGCTACGCTGCTGTCGATCTCGCCATTGCCCACAACATCATGACCAACGACAGGGTCCCCGAGCTGACAACCGACGGCGCCGGCAACTGGGTGGCGGTGTGGAGGAGTGAATACGACACCGGCGGCATAGGTGGTGATTGGGACATCCTGTTCGCGCGCTCGACCGACAACGGCGCGACCTGGAGCGCGGCCGCACCGCTTAACAGGTTAACAATCATCTGGACAACCCAATCACCAGCGCCGGGGGGGTCCCGGTGACAACCGACAGCGCCGGCAACTGGGTGGCGGTGTGGACCAGTGGGTACCCGACTACTGATCCTGCCATCATGTTCGCGCGCTCGACCGACAACGGCGCGACCTGGAGCGCCGCTGCGCCGCTTCACAGCCCAAGTACTGGTGACGTTACTATTGACTGGTCCCCCCAGCTGACAACCGACAGCGCCGGCAACTGGGTGGCGGTGTGGGAGAGTTCCTACGATACGGGCGGCATCGGTGATGATTCTGACATCCTGTTCGTGCGCTCGACCGACAACGGCGCGACCTGGAGCGCTGCGGCGCCGCTTAACAGCTACGCTGATGTTGATTCTAATGGGTGGGATGGTGATTCTGACTTACTCCCCCAGCTGACAACCGACAGCGCCGGCAACTGGGTGGCGGTGTGGATGGGTTCTTACGACACGGGCGGTATCGGTGTTGATTATGACATCCTGTTCGCGCGCTCGACCGACAACGGTGCGACCTGGAGCGCTGCGGCGCCGCTTAACAGCTACGCTGCTGTTGATTCTACTTTTGACTGGGACCTGTCCCCCCAGCTGACAACCGACAGCGCCGGCAACTGGGTCGCGGTGTGGGGGAGTAAATACGACACGGGCGGCATCGGTGATGATTATGACATCCTGTTCGCGCGCTCGACCGACAACGGCGCGACCTGGAGCGTGGCGGCGCCGCTTAACAGCTATGCTGCTGTTGATTCTGATTCTTCGGATTTTTCTAGTCTTTGGAATTACTCCTACCCCCAGCTGACAACCGACAGCGCCGGCAACTGGGTGGCGGTGTGGGAGAGTTCCTACGATACGGGCGGCATCGGTGATGATTCTGACATCCTGTTCGCGCGCTCGACCGACAACGGCGCGACCTGGAGCGCTGCGGCGCCGCTTAACAGCTACGCTGCTGTTGATTCTAATTCTGACTTCCAGGCCCAGCTGACAAGCGACAGCGCCGGCAACTGGGTGGCGGTGTGGGTGAGTAACTACGACACGGGCGGAATCGGTAATGATTGGGACATCCTGTTCGCGCGCGGGGCGATCTGCGGCGACGGCGTGGTCGGCCCGGGCGAAGACTGTGATCCGCCGTTCAGCGAGGGGGGCAGTCCCTTTTGCTTCGACGATTGCACCTCGGCGTTCGAATTTCCGGAGGGCGCCCCGGGCTGCATTGCCGCCATGAACAAGGCGGCGTTCAAGCTGGCCAAGGTCCAGGAAAAAGAGAACGCCTCCTGCGTCAAGGACGCCGGTCGCGGGCGCGAGGCCAGCGTGGCCGAGTGTGTCCGGGCCGATCGCAGGGGCAAGGTGGCAAAGGCTATCGCCAAGCTGGAAAAGGTGGACACGACGAAGTGCGAAGTCTTCGCGGTCAATCCGGCACCGCCCTATGGCTACGTGGCGGCTGCCGACGCCGCGGCCGAGGTGCTCGACCACGAGGTAGGAACGCTCGTTGACCTGCTGGGTGACGACGCCGACGCAGCAATTATCGCGAGTGACACTGACCGGGACGGCGCTCGCTGCCAGGC
>CAUZFM010000057.1:0-18016 GCA_963579235.1 uncultured Binatia bacterium (SeqCode) | reverse complement strand
CGTATCGGCCAGCTGCGGCGATGGCATAGTGCAGGCCGGTGTAGAAGCCTGCGACGATGCGAACGAGGATGAAAGCGACGCCTGCTTGTCCACGTGCGTATCGGCCAGCTGCGGCGATGGTATAGTGCAGGCCGGTGTGGAGCAGTGTGACGATGGCAACACGAACGACAGCGACGCTTGCTTGTCCACCTGCGTATCGGCCAGCTGCAGCGATGGTATAGTGCAGGCCGGCGTGGAGCAGTGTGACGATGGCAACACGAACGACAGCGATACCTGCCTGTCCACCTGCGTATCTGCCAGCTGCGGCGATGGCATAGTGCAGGCCGGTGTAGAAGCCTGCGACGATGCGAACGAGGATGAAAGCGACGCCTGCCTGTCCACCTGCGTATCGGCCAGCTGCGGCGATGGTATCTTGCAGGCCGGTGTAGAGATTTGCGACGACGGTAATCTTGTTAACAGTGATGGTTGTTCGAATGCGTGCCTTTTCACGCGCATCTGTGGTGATGGCACCAATGACAGGCTCTTAACGGCTTCTGACGCGTTGATGTTATTGCGACGGGCTGTCGGGCAGAACCTCGTCTGCCCCGACTACGTGTGCGATGTAGACGGTAGTGGCGCGATCACGGCATCCGACGCGTTGATGATTCTTCGAAGGGCCGTGGGCACCGAGGTCCCGCTTAATTGCGGACCGGTGACTTCGGTGATGTTCCGCATTGAATCCGGCGTGCCCATGGTCGAGCTGGAACTGTTGGTAGAGTTTGACGCTACCGTCGGAGATTTTGTAGAAGAGGCTGGGGGGCTGCTGTGCAGGGCTACCGACGGCGCTGTGTCTATTTTTGCGACCAGGCTGTCGCGGCAGGCGCTGAGGATCGAGCTCTTCTCTCCAGGTGCGGTGGTGGTGAGTCCGTCAAACACTGTGAGATGTGAGTTTACGGCCGCTGTTTCCGAGCTGCGTGAATCTGATTTCGACCTGACGGTTACCGGTGCGAGTGACGCCAATAGTGTCGGTGTCGTTACCTTGCCCGCGGTCAGGGCCATACCCTGGTGAGTCGACAGAAGATTAAGATTCCGTTTTCTTCTATGACCCGACGGTACCAGTAGGCGCTTTTTCTGGGCCAGCGGACCTGGCTCTGGTGGGCGCAGTGAACAACCCCGCAGCGCTCGTCTAATCGGTAGAGCGCAGCGGGCCAACTTCCCTCGGGCAGGGGCTCGGCGAGCCAATGGTTACCGAATTCTCCGTAACGGCTTGCGGCCTCCGGGTCGCGGCGCTCCGGTTGAAATCATTCGGAAATTCCAGCGTTGCCATGGGGGGAATGCTGATACTTCGTTCCCTTCCGGCCCACGCGGCGGTACTGGCCGCACGATGGATCCAGGGCATTGTGAAACTCGTGGCTCCAGCGTAGGTTCGGCGAGCGAGGGCATTGCAAGGGAAATTCGATGGGAAGATTGACCGAAGAAGAAGCCGAAGACCTGCTGGCGGAACCGGAGATAGCGGTGCTGTCGGTTGTAAATGACCAGGGGGCGCCCGAGGGCACCCCGGTCTGGTTTGAGTACCGCGACAAGCGAGTCCAGGTGATGGTAGGCGCCAATTCACACAAAGCGCGTTGCGCGAGGGCCAACCCTTCGGTTTCGGTCACCCTCGATACGCGGCAGGCGCCTTACCGGGGGATCTGCCTGCGCGGGACGGTGACCTTCGCCGAAGCCGACGGCGAGCAAGCCCGGCGCATTGCGCGGCACTACCTGGGCGTTGAAATGGGGGACGCTTACGTCGAGGCCACGGCCGCGACCCTGGCAGAGCAGGTGCTTCTTGACATCAACATAGATAGTAGCTTCAGCTGGGATTACTCGAAGGGATTCTGAATGAAACTCGATGGGCAGAGAGCTTTTATAACCGGTGCGGCTTCGGGACTGGGCGCCGAAATAGCGCTTCTTTATGCGGCCAACGGTGCCAAGGTTTACGTCAGCGATATAAACGAGGACGCCGCGGCCTCTGTTGCCGCCCGCTGTTGTGAGCTGACACCGGGCTCGGTATCGGGGCCTTGCGACGTGAGCGATTCGTCGTCTGTGAAAGCGGCCTTCGGGTCGTTGCTCACGGAACTCGGTGGCATCGACATCCTCGTGAATAACGCGGGCATTATTCACACCGACCCTGACTACCTCGAGGCTAACGCGACCGCGATGCAGGCGCAGATCGAAGAATCGATGCAGGGGCAGGGCATAAAAACCCACCTGCGCAGCATCGAATTGCTCAGCGACGAGATGTTCGACCGCATGATGCGCATACACATGTACGGTACGTTCTACTGCTGCAGGGAAGCACTGCCGCTCATGCGCGAACAGGGCGGCGGTAGAATCATCAACATGGGGTCCCTGATGGGGGCGGCGTCGCTCACCGGTGCCCCGGATTACTGTGCCGCCAAGGGCGCAATCATGGCCTTTACCCGTGCGACGGCGAGGGAAGCGGCCAGCTACGGTGTTCGCGCCAACGCCATTGCCCCTGGTTTCATAGAAACACCGCTGTTGGACCCGGTAGATAAAACGAGCCTGGCCATGATTGCCATGCAGACGCCGATGCAGCGACTTGGCACGGCTTCAGAGGTGGCGACCACTGCTCTGTTCCTGGCGAGCGATGACTCCTCGTTCTTTACCGGGCAGGTGCTGGCACCCAATGGCGGCATCTACATGTCGCAGTAAACTGTGCGGCGGTGAGATATTCGCCCGCTGTTGCAGCGTGGGTCACGGCGGTGCGTAGAAACCCAGCGCTGGTGGTTCTTGCGTGTGCAATGTTCTTGTCCGCTTGCTGGGCGGCCGCACCGAGTAACGAGACACGGCTGATAGTTGTTAACTCGTCGGCGGATTCGGGTAACGGCACGCTCAGGCACGCTATCGAGAGCGCCAACGCTTCTTCGCAACGCTCGATTATAGACATCAGGCTCGCGCCTTCCGATTCAATCAAGCCCGTGACCGAGCTGCCCACCATCGAGGCCAGCGGCCTGGCTATTCACGGTCACGGAGCCTGGCTGGAGGGTGGTGCCTGCGCGCGTTCCCGTGGCCGCCGAGGCTGCGACGGGCTGGTCATCAAGGGTCCGTCTGTGCAAGTACGAGAGCTCAACGCTCGCGGTTTCATGTTCGATGGAATTGCGGTGATCGGCGCATTGGCGAGCGGGGTGGTACTGAGCGACTGCCACTGTCGCGATAACCTCGACGACGGTATCGGCATAACCGGCGGCGCAAGCGGGGTTCTGGTGGAGGGCTGCCTGCTCGAGCGCAACGGTTTTCGTAGCAAGGGTAAGGGCGTGCTCGTGTTCGACGGTTCTTCGGCTGTCCTGCGAGGCAATACGATCAGGCAGAACCGCGATGGCGTTACCGTCAGCCGGCGGTCAAACGTTCGCCTGCTGGACAACCTTATAAGCGCCAATTTCGACAAGGGGCTGGGTGTGTCGGCAGCCTCGCTGGCCGGTTCGGGCAACTCGATCACTCTCAACGGGCTCGACGATCCAGCCATGAGCGCACTCTCGCGTGACGCGGGTGGTACGGGCCGGCCGCCCAACCGCGACGGCTTGCGGGTCGGACTGGGCTCACGGGTGGAACTCGCCAACACGATCATAAGCGGTAACGCCGACGCTGGCGTTGTGGTCAACGATGATTCGCTGCTGAGGCTCAGTGGTGGGCGCGTCACCGACAACGGGAGCAGGGGGGTGGTGCTGCACGAACGGGCGTCGGTCGAACTCCGCGGCGTCGAAATCAGGGGCCACGGCGCACTTGATTTCCTGGTCGCTGAGGGCGCAACGCTGACGCGGCTGAAAAGCGCCGAGTAACGCAGGGCCCGCGCCTGGGTGGTTCAGCCGCGCTTGTTGCTCACCAATTCTACGATGTCGCTCATGATGCTGGTCAGTTCGAAGTCCCGCGGGGTGTATACCCCTGCGACGCCAAGGGCCTTGAGTTGGTCCGCGTCCGCGTCGGGAATGATTCCGCCCACGACCAGGGTCACGTCTTCAAGCTCGAGCTTCTTCATCTTGTCTACGAGGTCGGGGACCAGCGTCATGTGCGATCCCGAAAGGATGCTCAGGCCGATCGCGTCCACGTCTTCTTCCTGGGCAGTAGCCACGATTTCGTCACAGGTCAGGCGGATGCCGTGATATATGACTTCCATGCCGCAGTCGCGGGCGCGCACGGCGATCTGTTCCGCCCCGTTGCTGTGACCGTCGAGTCCCGGTTTGCCAACCAGCAGCCTCAGCGTGTGGCCGAGGCGTTCGCCGAGCGCCTTCACCTTTTCGCGTACCGCGACCACCGCGTCGCTGTCAGCCGCCGACTGGCCGCCCACGCCGGTGGGCGCGCGGTATTCCCCGAACACGTCGCGCAGTACTTGTGACCACTCTCCGGTAGTCAGCCCGGTCGAAGCAGCAGCTATCGAGCTCTCCATGATGTTGCTACCGCTTGTAGCCGAATCCCGCAGGGCCTGCAGGGCCGCCTCGACATCGTCTTTGTTGCGTTTTGCCCTGAAGGCTTCAAGGCGTTCGATCTGCTCGCGCTCGGCCGATACATCGATTTTGAGTATGGCATTGTCCATGTCCGAGGTAAGCGGCGAAGGCTCACTCTCTGTCCAGCGATTGACTCCGACAACGCACTGCTCGCCTGCTTCGATGCGGCGCAATCGCCGCGCGTTGGAATCCACCAGGCGCTGCTTCATGTAGCCAGCTTCGACGGCCTCGACCGCGCCGTCCATCTCGTCAATACGCTCAAGCTCGTCGTAGGCTTCTGCTATCAGGCTGTCGACCTTGGCCTGCACCACCGGCGATTCGTCGAGGATGTCGGCGTACTCCAGCAGGTCGGTTTCGTAGGCCATTATCTGCTGCGTTCTCAGCGCCCACTGCTGGTCCCAGGGCCGGGGCAGGCCCAGGGCCTCGTTCCAGGCCGGGAGCTGCACGGCTCTCGCGCGGGCTTTTCTGGATAACACCACCCCGAGCATCTCCAGCGCTATTCGGATGGCGTTGTTCTCGGGTTGCTGTTCGGTCAGGCCCAGCGAGTTGACCTGCACGCCGTAACGGAAACGCCTGAGCTTGGGGTCTTCCACGCCGTAGCGTTCGCGTCCGAGCTTGTCCCAGGTCTCGACAAACGCGCGCATCTTGCAGGTTTCTTCTATGAAACGAATGCTGGCGTTCACGAAAAATGAGATACGGCCGAAGACCCGTACCATGGTCTCACCGTCCATTCCGGGTCGTTTCTTGACCTCGTCGAGTACGGCTATGGCGTTGGCCAGCGTGAAGGCTAGTTCCTCGGACGGCGTGGCCCCGGCTTCCTGCAGGTGGTAGCTGCAGATGTTGATCGGGTTCCACTTGGGGATATTGCTGACCGTGTACTCGATGATGTCGCCGGTGAGACGCATCGACTCGGTGGGAGGAAACACGTAGGTGCCCCGCGACAGGTACTCCTTGATGATGTCGTTCTGGATGGTCCCCTGCAGGCCGCCGGGGTCGACCCCCTGGCGCTCGGCCACCGCGATGTACAGCGCCAGCAGCCAGGCAGCGGTGGCGTTGATGGTCATCGACGTGTTCATGCGGTCCAACGGTATGTCGTTGAACAGGGTTTCCATGTCGGCGATGCTGTCAACCGGCACGCCGACTTTACCTACTTCTCCGCGCGCGAGTGGGTGATCAGAGTCGTAACCGGTCTGCGTGGGCAGATCGAAAGCTACGCTCAGGCCGGTCTGGCCCTTTTCGAGGTTGCTCTTGTAGAGCGCGTTCGAGGCCTTGGCCGAGCTGTGGCCTGAGTAGGTACGAAAAATCCACGGGCGATCCTTTTCGACCTGTTTCGTGACTTTATTATCGGTAGATGGCATCGGTCAGGCCTAGCAGGCTGCCGGTGTTTGCTCAAGGCGGCGACAGTCTGCTAAACCCCGGTGAGCTTGGGCGGGAAGGCGGCTGGGGTTACACTCGCGGGGGTGGGCAGAGTAATTGATATGGTCGCCTATGGCCTGTTGCGAGCGGCCTGGGCGCTGGGTGCCGCGTTGCCACTGGCGATGACAAGGGGCGCCCTCGAGGGCCTCGGCAGCCTGGCCTCCAGGGTCGACGCCCGTCACAGGCGGGTCATCGACAACAACCTGAGCCAGGCGTTTCCTTCCTGGGATGCCGCCCAGCGAAATAGTTGCTCCAGGGTCGTTTTTCGCAGCTGGGGACGCATGATGGCAGAACTTATGCATTCGCGTGCCTTGATGGCCAACGGGAGTATCCGCGGCGTCCAAAAGGTTGCCGCTGCGGTGTCTGAACTGGCCGGTGCTGGCAACGGGGTGTTGTTACTGACTGCTCACAGCGCCAATTTTGAATTGATGGCTCGGGCTGTAGGTAACAGTGGCGTGGCCATGAGCGCATTTTACCGGCCGATGCGGAACAGGCTGATAAACAATTTTCTGCTGGCCCAGCGATCAGAGGCCGGCGTGAGCTCGGTGGGCAGGGGCAGTGCCCTGCGCGAAATAGTGAGCGTTCTTGCTGCCGGCGGCGTGGTGGCAGCCCCCTTGGACCAGAACCAGGGCCACGGGAGGGGGGTTTTCGTGGAATTTTTTGGTCGTCCGGCCTGTACGTCGACCATGCTGGCGAGGTTGTCGCTGGCGAGCCTGGCCCCCGTTCTGCCGGTGTTTGCCAGCTGGGACAGCGACGGCCTCGTGATTGATGTGAGGCCGGCAGTGCATCCGCCGTTGTCACCGGCGGACAGGCGACAGGCGGCTGTAGATCTTACGGCGAGCTATACCGAGCTCGTAGAGCAGCAGGTACGCTCCCGGCCCGAGCAGTGGAATTGGGCCCACCGCCGCTGGAAGACCCGTCCAGCGGCCGAAACGGCAGCCGTTGAATAACCTCAGCTTCAGCTCAGCGTAACCGGGCTGAAGCTGGTTCAGCTAAATTAGATTTACTTGTGTAATCAGGGCTTAAACATTTGATCCCGTAATCTTGCTTCATTAAATTGGAAAGACCGACCCTGCTGACCCTCTCACGTGGGCAGTCGGCAGGTATTGCGGGCAAATCTGATGATAGAGAGGCAGTTAAATGGCTGAAGTCCCTTCGGAGACCACTGTGCGAGAAAAGCCCGTAGAGCAGGTCGATACCGTAGTGATTCGCTTTGCCGGAGACTCCGGCGATGGCATGCAGCTGACGGGAACGCAGTTTACCAACGAGTCGGCCATAGCGGGCAACGATATCGCCACCCTGCCTGACTATCCGGCCGAGATCAGGGCACCAGCCGGCACGCTCGCCGGTGTGAGTGGCTTCCAGGTCAATTTTTCCCAGGATCGGGTCTTTACTCCTGGCGATCGCCCCGACGTACTCGTGGTCATGAACCCGGCTGCGTTCAGCGTGAACATCGCCGACCTGAGCGACGGCGGCATACTGGTGGCCGACAGCGACGCGTTTACGCTCTCCAATATTCGTAAGGCAGGAATGGACGGGGACCCGCTTGCCGACGCGAGTCTCAACAAGAGGGTACGCGTGTTCGCGGTGCCCCTTACCCGCATGACCACGGACTCCATTAAGGACATGGGCCTGCCCAACAAGACGATGGTGAGGTGCAAGAACTTCTTCGCACTGGGTCTTTGTTCCTGGATGTTCAATCGTCCGATCGAGCAGACCCTTACCTGGATAGGGGCCAAGTTCGCGAAGTCACCGGCACTGGTTGAGGCCAACACGCGGGTGTTCAAGGCGGGCTGGAACTTCGGCGAAACCACCGAGGTGTTCGTTCACACCTACGAGGTCAAACCGGCGGATATCGAGCCGGGCAATTACACCAACATGACCGGTAACAGGGCCCTGGCGCTGGGGCTCATGGCGGCGGCATCGAAGGCGGGCAAGAGCATGTTCTTTGGCTCGTACCCCATCACCCCGGCTAGTGATATCCTCCACGAGCTGGCGGCTCATAAGAACTTTGACGTCACCACCTTCCAGGCCGAAGACGAAATCGCGGCGGTGTGCTCGGCTATAGGCGCGTCTTTCGGGGGCGCCCTCGGGGTGACTGCGTCAAGTGGTCCAGGCATAGCGCTCAAGGGAGAGGCCATAGGCCTGGCGGTGATGACAGAATTGCCGCTGGTAATCGTCAACGTTCAGCGCGGAGGGCCAAGCACGGGCCTGCCGACCAAGACCGAGCAGGCCGACCTCATGCAGGCCTTGTACGGGCGTAACGGAGAGAGCCCGTTGGCCATCGTTGCGCCGGCAACACCGGTTGACTGCTTCGACATGGCCTTCGAGGCTGTTCACGTGGCGCTCAAGTACATGGTACCGGTGATGATACTGTCGGACGGTTACCTGGCCAACGGAGCCCAGCCGTGGAAGATCCCGGACTACGATGAACTCCCCGACATCTCGGTCCGCTACTGGAAGGGCGACCTGGGTTTTCATCCCTACCTGCGCAACGAGGACACCTTGGCGAGGCCCTGGGTGATACCGGGCACGCCGGGCTTTGAGCACCGTATCGGTGGCCTTGAGAAAGACTACGACTCGGGGGACATCAGTTACGACCCCGTTAACCATGAGCGCATGACGCGGGTGCGAGCAGAAAAGATCGAGCGTGTGAACGAGGATCTCGATCCGCCCTGTGTTGAGGGTAGCGAACTGGGCGAGTTGCTGATGGTGGGCTGGGGTTCTACCTACGGCGCGCTGGCCCAGGCGACCGAAGAGCTCAACGGCGAGGGGCTGGCCACCGGGCATCTTCACCTCAGGTGGCTCAACCCTTTACCCGTTGAAGAGCTGAAACGGATTTTCGCGAGGTACAAGACCATCGTGGTCCCGGAGCTGAACATGGGCCAGTTGGTGCGCATTCTCAGGGAACGACTCCTGGTTGACGCCATACCGGTGTCGCGGGTACAGGGTCAACCCTTCAAGGTGGGCGAACTCAAGGCGAGAGTAAAAGCTATAGTGGAGGAAGGTCGATGAGTGGTGAGCAGGCAAAGCTGAGTCGCAAGGATTTCGTCAGCGATCAGGACGTCCGTTGGTGTCCGGGTTGTGGCGATTACGCGATACTGGCGCAGGTGCAGCGGGTGATGCCGGAGCTGAATATCCCCCGCGAGAACATAGTATTCGTTTCAGGTATCGGCTGTTCCAGTCGCTTTCCCTACTACATGAACACCTACGGTTTTCACAGCATTCACGGCCGGGCCACGGCCGTTGCTTCGGGACTCAAGATGGCAAGGCCGGAACTGTCGGTGTGGGTGGTAACGGGTGACGGCGATGGCCTGAGCATCGGCGGCAACCACCTCATCCACCTCCTGCGGCGCAATCTGGATATCAATATATTGCTGTTCAATAACGAGATTTATGGTCTCACCAAGGGGCAGTACTCTCCCACTTCGAGGATGGGGCTGATCACCAAGTCGAGCCCGCTGGGCGTGGTCGATCACCCTTTTGATACGGTTTCACTGGCGCTAGGGGCCGACGCGACTTTTGTCGCGCGCACGGTTGATACGGAGACCCGGCATCTACAGGAGATGCTTACCCGGGCCGTTGAGCACAAGGGAACGTCGTTTATCGAGATCCTGCAGAACTGTCCTATCTTTAACGATGGAGTTTTCGAGGACGTTTCGGGTAAAGGCTCTCGTATTCATAACCAGCTGGTTCTCCAGCATGGGCAGCCGCTGCTTTTTGGTCCCGAGGATGCCCGCATGGGTGTGGCCCTGGGCAAGGACATGTCTCCGCAGGTTGTGAGCATGGACTCGACGCCAGAGGAGCAGGTGCTGTTGCACGATGAAACCAACGAGGCCCTCGGGTTTTTTCTAAGTCGCCTGGAGCGACCCGAGTTCCCCGTGCCGTTGGGCGTAATACGAGCCATGGACAGGCCGATATACGAGAAGCAAATCGTGGCACAGGCTGAACGTGCACTCAGCGAGATGGGACAGCCCGACTTCAATAAACTGTTCCGTGGCGGGGATACTTGGACAGTCGAATAGGGTGCTTGTAAGCTCATCGGTGGTGCCTTGGGGTGATCTTGGGCTGGGCAACGGGAGATAACAGAAATGGAAGAGACCGAAGGAGTTGAAGAATTCATCGATGACAGCATAAAAGAACTCAATGGGCCAAAGGGTGATGGCGTGCTCGACGAAGACGCGCTGCGCGAGCCCGTGAGTACGCTCGAACCGCGTAAGCCGGTGGTGGTCGGGCCGCAAACACCGGCACTCGAGGCCGTGGCCGTGATGCGCGAGCAGGGCATGGGCTGCGTACTGGTCGTCCGGTCTAATCGCTTGAAGGGGATTTTCACAGAGAGGGACGTCCTGAACCACCTGGTCGGGCTGGGCCCGGAAGTGGCCAAAACTCCGGTGCGCAAGTTGATGACCGGCAACCCCGAGACTCTCAGGCCCAGTGATTCAATAGCCTACGCCTTGAACAAGATGAGCCTGGGCGGCTATCGCCACATCCCGCTGGTCGACAACTCGGATACGCCGGTGGGAGTCATTTCGGTGAAGGATATCGTCAACTACCTGGTCAAGCAGTTTCCCAAGAGCGTGATGAACCTTCCCACTCTGCCGCGAGGGAATTACACCCGCGAAAGAGAAGGTGCCTGACACGGGGAGGAGCGTTTCTGCCGGGTTTACTGGCATCCACGGCTCTCGGAGTTGGCCTGCGCCACGGGCATCGGCGCACAGGATATGGGCCCGGGGTCTTTCATACCGGGTACACTTACGATAAACAGGATGTAGCGGGAGGTGTGGCGGAATGGCAGTGGATCGGGAAGGTAGTGTCATGTCGGAAGCCCTGGGCGGCGGCTTGGCCAAAGCCCTGGGTGAACTGAGCGTGGGCGATGCGCTCGAGTCGTTGAGGTTACAGGTCGACGGCCTGATCGACCAGCTCGCCGGTGCCGAAACCGAGGCGCGGGTCTCGGCGCGCGGGCGTGTGGGCCCGGAATCACCGAAGACAGCCCCGAAAACCGAGCGTTCGCAAGAAGCACCGGGTACGCGCAGGCAGGGCGATGGAGAGCAGGGCGGCCGGCAAGGCGACCTTGGTGACCTCGAACACGCCCACGGCCTCGAAAACGAAATCGAATCTCTCGGCGGCAAGGTAGAGTCGGCGACCGACATGCTGGCTTCACTGACCGACTTGCTCGAAGCCCAGGCAGAGCGTTTGGAAACGCTGGAGCTGCAGGTCGGTGATCCAGATTTCGAACGCCCCTTGTCGCTCGAACCCGCGCCAACGGTTTTTCCTGCTGCCGGCCTCGCCACCGAAGAGCCGTTGTCCGCCGAAGCTTCGTTGCGAGAAGAAGACCCGTTGCGGGAGGAGGAGCAAGCCGTTGAAGTTGATCAATCGCAGCCGTCATCTGCTGCTGTTTCCGGCGCCGTTGACCTGGCTGAGCGACTGGAGAGCATCGAGAGGAAAATCGTTGGCCTGGGTAACAGCGTGGCCTCGGTGCGTGTGCGAGTCGACGGCTTTGATAAACGGTTGGGCAGCGGTAGCGCTGCTGGCCTGAGCGCTGGCCTGAGCGCTGGCGTGGATCCCGGCGAGACAGCCGCGGGCAGGTTTGTCACTCCCGAAACCGAGGCAGCCGAGCCAGCCCCGGCTGCCCGCCCGGATGAGACTGCCGAGCAGGCGGAGAATTTTCCTGGCCTCGACCAGCGGCTCATAGCTCAGCTGGCAGATCGCGAACTCGCGGTCATGGGTGGCAGGGTACGCCAGCGCTCACGATCCCGGCGTAACGTGTTGGTGGTCGATTCGTCGCCAGACGCGCGCACGGTTCTCTCGATCTACCTATCGCGGACCGGCTACCAGGTGGTGACGGCTTCGAGCGCGGAAGATTGCCTGTCCAAGCTCTGCTACCACGATGTTGACGCGGTGGTTCTCGAGCCCGATATGCCAGGCGCAGACGGTGGTCACGTTTGTCGCATTATCAGGACCGACCCGGCCTTCAAGGCTCACAACGGCGTCCCGATTATTCTTTACACATCTAACCCTCAGAAGTTTGATCGCAAGACCGCCGAACAGTGGCAGGCGAGTGACTACGTGGTTAAGGGTGGAGACATGCTCCCACTGGTTTCGGCCTTGTTGCAGAGCTGTGAGGCAGCCGAATCGCAGGACGGCAGCGATGCTTGAGTCGGCTGATGCCGATCACCGTCTTAGCCCGGGCTTGCGTACCCCGAGGGTACGCGCGGGGGCGTGGCTGGGGACCCTGGTACTTGTCCTGGTTTTTCCGCTCGCGGTCAGCGCGCAGGGAATGCTGATTCTCAACCCCATGCCGCCCAGCTACGACCTGGGCGGTTTTTCGCTGAGCTCTCCACCGGTGGACAACTGGCGAGAGACCCAGTCTTCGGCGACTTCCTTCCAAGGCGTTTATGCCGAGCGCGCTTCGGATGTGGACATAAATCAGCGTTGCCACTTTCTCGCGGAGTCTCACAAGGTGGATGATCCCGATTACCAGGGCGACTCCGCTTCGGCAGCCACCGCGGCCTGGATCCAGCACACTGAACTCAGGGGCGAGGCGCTCGTGGCATTTACCCGGGTGCAGGTCCTCGAGGAGGCGCCGGGCATTTTTACTTTCTCGCTGGTCGTGAAGGTCGGTGAAGAAAACGTGCAGGAGACCTTCTTCATAATGCTGGCACCCGATAAGTCTGAATACTTCGTCGCCAAGCTCACCACCAAGGAGCCCCAGTTCCGCGAGGCCCCCTTCTATGCCCCGCTTATGCTCTCCTTATCGACCCTTCACTGGCGCGTTCAACAGGCGGATGGCGATTCCCTGGCTGGGAAAACAACGGAAGACGCGGTGGATGGCGAATCGGGCGGGGAAGCGCCCGCTGTCCAACCTTGACCAGCCGTTCACTTCAGGCAGCCGGGAGTTTTGCAGTGGCCGGGCTTCGCTCAGGTGGCTACGGCCGTGTCGACTTCTTCGTCGTCGATCCAACTCAGCGCCGCTTCGCGTCCGTCTCGCATGAGTCGCTCGGGGCTGCCGGAACCAGGTAGCAGGTAGTCGAGCAGTCCCGGCTTCTCGCCGCTGTCGAAGCCGATTACGCTGACCTTGATGTTTCTTTCCGAGGCAGTGCGCATTGCCTGCTCCAATTCCAGTGACCGCGAAACTGCGTCATCGACCCCGAGCAACAGCACCCTGTCTACGCGACTTGCCAGCAGGTGCCGGATCGCACGCTCCCATGGCCAGGCCCCGCTGTTCTGCTCGGTGAGGCTCGCCGTGGCGACTCGCATACTGCCCGGCTGGGCTCTGCCACCGGGCAGGGCCGAGTAGTGCTCACCGCAGAACATCTGTAACTCAACCCGTGGTTGGTCGGTGTCCCCGTAGCTGAGGGCGTTCTCGACGAAGCCGACCAGCCTGCTGGTTTCCCGGCCTCTTGGCGCCAGGAGGGGGGCGTGTTCGAGCGCGGTATCGAAGAGGATGTGCTGCGCGCGAAGTTTTTCCCAACCCCTGGCTAGTTCTTCGCCGCTGCCGTTTACCAGCATCAAGGCGTTGAGGGTGGAGGTGCCACCCGAGTAAACAACGGCAGGTGGGCCGAACTTATCGAGCAGGACTTCGGCGAGTCCGGCCTGGTAAAGGGCCCTGCTGATGTCGCCGTGCATGATCCAGGCGAGGCAGGGCTGTTTCGCCGTGCTGGCCGGTTGTTCCTCGCTCTCTACGTCGCCGTCGTGGTTTCCGCAGTCGCTGGCCTCTACTGCTCTTGCTGGACCGGGAACAATTTCGAGGGTTCGTGCCGAGCCCTTGCCGTTGTCCGAAGTGGGTACAGTCTCGCCGACGAGCAGCGGCGGGGGAGGTTCGGGCTCTTGCCGGCCGGGAGCGGCTTCACCCGTGACGGAGATCGCGTGCCCGGGGCTGCTTTTGCCGGCTCCCTGGGCAGACCGACGCAGGTCGCTGGCGGCAGGCGGACCTGTGTCGTCCTCGCCCGCCTCCTGGTCCGCGGTGCGAGGCTGTGCTTGCAGGGGACCGGCCTGCATCAACATCCATGGCATCAATTAAAGGTTAAGCCTGCCCGCGTGGAGCTGCAAGAATCGGCTCGAGGCCACCACCCCGAATGGGGGGGCGCACCGGCTGCAGCGCAGCGCAAGGCAAACACATTGAAAGCGCTTGGCAGTGGACCCGTGGTCGAGATTTCGGTAGCAGAACAAGGCCTTCAGAGGGTAAGCTGTTTTGAGGTCGTGCGGTAAACACACGGCAGGGAGACCCGCCCTTGAACACAGGATTGAGCACCCACGAAGATTCTCGCCCCCTGACGGATTGCGTTGTTCTCGTCGACGACGAGCCCAATATCCGTGAGACGGTAGCCTTTATACTGGAAGCCGAGGGGCTGCAGGTCGCCACGGCATGCGATGGGATCGAGGGACTCGCCGTGGTTCGCGAACAGAGACCCAAGGTCGTGCTTCTCGACGTCATGATGCCTGGGATGGACGGTTACGAGCTGTGTCGCATTATCCGATCAGATGCTGTTCTTCGGGACGCCTACGTGTTGATACTGACCGCTCGTGGGCAGAAGGCTGACGAGCTGCGGGCCCTGGAAGCAGGCGCTGACCTGTACCTTTCGAAGCCCTTCGACGACGAGGTTGTACTCTCTGTGATTCGCGACGTTTTCGCGGGTAGGACCAGGTCGCGTTGCCATATCACTCGCCTGGTCGCACCGCTGCATCACGTGGCCTGACCGGGCGCGCTAAGCAGGCAGATAGCTTTTTGTCTGCCCGGGCCGGGTGTTCAGTCGGAACTCGAACCCGAGAACAGGGCACCCATGGCGAGAGCCAGGTCCTGGTCACCCTCGACGACGATTCTTTCGCTGGCTACCAGGAGCCTTCCGTCGTACTTGCCGTCGGCGACCGAGACCAGGTCTTCGGCCGAGAGGGTAACGCTCACTTCGGCGCTGTCCGCGCAGCCAGCTTCGACTTTTATGTTGCCGCCACCGAGCTGTAACTTGTAGTCACCGCCGCTGTCGCCGGTCAGTTTGAGTTGAACGCAGCATTCGGGGACCCCGCTCGCAAGTTGGGTTTTGTTGAAGGACTCGAAGAGGTCCGCGAGCCTTTCGGCGGTCGAGGGCTGCTCGACAGCATCTTCGGCGTTCTTTTCAGTAGTTTCCGTCATGCGTTCTTTTAGACCGCAACGCGTGGTCGGGCAAACGTTTCTTGCCCGGCAACAGGGCGGCCGCTATTATCGGTCCGATGGCTGGGCGAACAGCGGGAATGATGCTGGCCGCGGCCGGGGCTTGCTTGATGCTCTTTTCAGGGCTCGGTGGTTACGCCTTGTGGGATCCCAATGAGGCCAAGCATGCGCTCATCGCTCGCGAGATATTCGAGTCGGGACAGTGGTGGGCTCCCACGGTCAACGGGGCCCCGTACCACCACAAACCCTCTTTTTTCTACCTGCTCGTCGGCCTTGCTTACGGGGGGCTTGGTGTCAACGAGTTTGCAGCCAGGCTCGTACCGGCCCTGGCCTGCTTAGCCACTGTCATATTTGTCTACCTGGAAGCTTCGCGGCCCGCCAGCAGCCAGGAGGATGGGAGAACTGCTAATGGACTGCTGGCGACGGGCCTGCTGCTCTGCGTTCCTTTCTTCCCCTTAGTGGGCCGCTTCACCAATTTTGATTCTCTGTTGACGCTGTTTATCACCGCCACGGTTTTCAGGGTGGCTGCCTGGCTCGACGCCGAAGAGGGCAGTCCTCTTCCCTGGGACACCTGGGTTTTTGCCGGTCTGGCCACTTTGACCAAGGGGCCGGTGGCGGTTTTGCTGTTATTGTTGCCGCTGTTGGTGTTCCTTGTCAGCGGGCGCATCAAGCTTTCTCGGCTGAGGCCGGGCAGGGGAGTGCTGATCTTCAGCCTGGTAGTCTGCGCCTGGCTGCTGCCCACGTTACTGCGCAACCCCGACTACATTCGCGAGTTCGTCCTCGTTCACAACATCGGGCGCTACACGGGCGCGGGGGGAGTTTCGTTTCACGCTCAACCACTGTGGTTCTTTATTCCTGTTTGCATTGCCTGCCTCCTGCCCTGGTCGGCGTTACTGCCGGCCGCTGTCGCAAGGGCCCTGGGCGGTCGCGATTCCTGTCGCTGGCTCGCCGTGTTCTGCTGCTGGGTACTGGTCTTCTTCTCGCTGTCTCATGGTAAGCTGGCGACTTACATCATGCCGGCCTTCCCGGCGGCGGCGGTACTGGTAGCGCGCTGGTTGGATGATAACAGTGGACGTCGAGCCGCCGGCTTCAACGGTTTGGCGCTGGCGGCTTCGGCAGCACTCATGGTCGCGCTTGGACCCGCCTCTGCCTGGTTTTACCTCGAGGAAACCGGCGCCGTGTACCAGGGGCCGGCGACCCTGTTGTTCTGGTTCGCCACCGCCGGGGGCCTGCTGGCCCTGTCCAGGTGGCGTCGGCTCTTCAGTGTCGGGCGCATCAGCGCTGTGCTGTGCAGCTCGATGTTTCTCGTCAGCCTGGTGTCCTCGTTGTCGCTGGGGCCCCGCGTGAGCCCGTACACCAGCGATGCCGATCTCGCGGCCCTGGTCGCCGCCGAGGTCCCCGCGGAGGTCGGACTGGCTTCCTGGGGCATAAGGCCCTGGTCTTTTCGTTTTTACGCAGATCGTCCCCTTTTCAGAAAGCCGCGGGCGGTCGATTACGAGGCGTTGATCGCGGGGCCCGAGCCGCTCCTGCTTCTCAGCAAGGCCTCGGGTATGCGATCCATAGGCGGGGGTTCAGCCGGTGAGCTACGAGCCTGGCGAAGCAATTTTCGCCATACCCTCTACGCCAATCGAGCTGCCTGGCTTCTTTTGGACGCTGAAAAAACCTCGCCTACTGCGATTTCTCCGAGCCCGGGACGTCGGCCTGTTGCCTTCGTTCGGGCGGTTGTTACCATGAAGCCATGAAAGTGTTTGTGCGCGCGTCCGGCTTGTCTGTGTTCCTGGCCCTCGGTCTGCTCTGTGCCCTGGCTTTGCCATCCCTCGCAACGGCCGGTAGCGAAAGCCCTGCGGGCGCGGCTGAAAATCAGGATTCTGCAGAGCCCAGCACGCTGGCTGCCGATGAAGCCGTCAAGGCCTACCTGCTCGCCATGCAGGAGCACCGTTTCGGTGACGCCTACGATTATGTCTCCTCTACCTTGAGGGCAGGAAAGGATCGTGACACATGGGCAAAAGAACAGAAGTACATAGTCGAGTTAGCCGAGGTTAAAATATTTGGTTTCACGGTCTACCCGGCTCGTGTCACCGGTGACAAGGCCCGCGTGCCTAACTTGCTGAAGTCCCAAGACAAATACCTGAACCAACTGGGGTTGGACGAGCACGAACTCTACGATCTCATCAAAGAAGAGGGGGCTTGGCGTATAGATCAGCAGCTGCTCGTGCAGGGTGCTGAGCGCCGGGAGTATTTTCCGGACTGAGGGGGAGGCCTGTCAGCTTCAACCGGGTGCCCCGCCCGGATATCGGTCCACTGTTGCCTTCGCGCGCGGTACGGCTGACAGAAAAGCGTGGATATCCTTGACACTGCGCCCCTACGCCGATAAACGGGGACGTTCTTGACTGCTGGTAGTCGACCCTCCAGCGGTCCAGCTTCGTGCACCCACGCGCCTTTTGATAGGAGATTTTCATGCTGATTGATCAACCCTTTTCCCGGGCTGTCTCTGCGCTGACGGTTTCGTTCCGGGCAGCCTCTAAGAAGACAGTTGTACTACCGGCTCTACGCCTGGGTCTTTTTATGGTCGTTGCGCTGGTCGCGGCCGGCTGCCACGGCTCGGGGGATTTCGAGCCGCTGGGAACCCAGAAGATCTACGTCTCTGACAAGTTCTTCGATGTGGCCGTTCTCGACGAACAAAACGTTTTTGTCGTGGGCTACGGCGGCAAGATACTCTCGAGCTCCAACGGGGGCATGAGCTGGGAACTTGTTGATTCGGGTACTGACAGCGGCTTGTTCAGCATAAGTTTTTCCGATGACAAGAACGGTTGGGTCGTGGGCCAGGAGGGCATGATCCTTCGGACTGTGGACGGCGGCAAAAGCTGGACACGGCAGACCCCGGAGATTTTTACCACCGCTGACTGCCGCGATCCCGAGTACCGCGAGGACGTCTACGACGAATGCAGGTTGGAGAAAGACGCGGCGGCCGAAA
>CAUZFM010000056.1:0-18129 GCA_963579235.1 uncultured Binatia bacterium (SeqCode) | reverse complement strand
ACACAATCAACAAGGCGCTTACAGAGGGACGGCTGGAGGTGCAGACCGAGGCCCAGCTGATTCTGCAGGCCATGCTCGACCGCTACCAGGTGGGCTTGCATGTGGTCACCGTCAAGCTGCAGGACGTGGTTCCGCCTGACCCCGTGCAGGACGCGTTCAAGGACGTGATCAACGCGGAGCAGGACAAGGAACGCATGATCAACGAGGCTGAAGGCTTCGCCAACGATGTGCTTCCCCGCGCGAGGGGTGACGCTGCGCAGCTGCTCAACCAGGCCCGTGGCTACTCGGAGTCGGTAGTTAAAGAAGCCGAGGGCCAGGCCCAGCGCTTCGATCTGCTCTACGACGCCTATCGTCGCTCTCCCGTCGTCACGCGCAAGCGCCTGTACCTTGAAACCCTCGAAGAGGTGTTCGCCGATGCCAACTTGATCATCGTCGACGAGAAAATCGCGCGCGGCGCTCTTCCCCTGTTACCACTTGCCGGCGTGACCGGCTCAGGTGGCGCGGGCAGCAGGGCCGCCGAGGTTTCCCGGTGAACCGCCTGACGGCAGCCGTGGTGGCCGTGTTGGCAGCGGCAGCGCTGGTCTATGCGGGCGTGTGCTTCAGCGTTGGCGAGTGGCAGCAGGCACTGGTGCTCAAGTTCGGTAAGCCCATGCGCACGATAGTGGAACCCGGGTTGAACTTTCGCATCCCCTTTGTCCACCAGGTGGTCTACTTCGACAAGAGACTGATGGAGTACGATGCCGCACCGCGCGAGTTGATAACCCGCGACAAGCAGCAGTTGGTGGTAGACAATTTTTCGCGATGGAAGATTGTTGACCCGCTCAAGTTCTACCAGACCGTGCTTACCGAGGCCGGGGCGCAGTCGCGTCTCGACGACATCATCTACTCCAACCTGCGCGAGGCAATCGGACAGGTGACCAGTACCGACGTGGTGTCGGGCGATCGAACGGAGTTCATGGACCAGGTCAGGTTGAATTCTGGTCGCAGGGCGGCCGAGTACGGCATCAAGGTAGTCGATGTCCGCATCAAGCGAACCGACCTGCCGGAAAAGAACGAGCAGAACGTTTTCCGTCGTATGCGTACCGAGCGTGAGAGGCTGGCCAAGAAATTTCGCGCAGAGGGAGACGAGGCATCGACCAAGATAAGGTCGCAGGCCGAGCGCGAGAAACGGGTTATTACCGCCGACGCGAACCGTGAATCGGAGATCATCCGGGGCAAGGCCGACGCCCTGGCCACCGACGTGTACGCCAAGGCATATGGCCGTGACGCCGAATTCTACGGCTTTATCCGCACGCTGGAATCCTGGCGTAAAACCCTGGGCGAAAAGACGACGATAGTACTGACCCCCTCGTCTGAGTTCCTGGAACTTCTCGATTCCTCCCGCGCCTCGTCGCGAAAACACTGAGCTTTCTTTCGTTGTGCCCCCCCACAGGGGGGAGTCGCAAAAATATATCATTGATGTAGTTGCGCGCGTCGTAGTAACTATGAGAGGTACTGTACTCGGCGGCCGCGGTCGGGTGCCCTCGCAACGGAAGCTCCCTACGATGAAGAAAGATCCTTTCCTCGGCTTTTCTCGATCAGCTATTTCTGCTGGTTGGTTGCTTTTAGCCTTGGCCTGTCCCTTTTCGGCTGCTGCCGTCACAACTGCCGACCAGGTCTGCGCTCCGGCCGATGACCCCTGCGTCGTTAACTCGGTGGTGGTCGTTGATACCGGCGCGGTACTCGATTTTGGCCTGCGCACATTACAGGTAACGGGCGGCGGTACCCTGGACTTCGGCGGGTCGTCGGGCCAGGTGTTCTGCGGTCGGTTGGAACTCGACGTGGGCAACAACAGGGTGGATCTCAGGGGCGCTGGAGGCTTCGGGGGATCAGTCGTGTTCCTGGTCAAGAGAGCCTGCAGTGGTGCTGCGAGCACTCCCTGCCTCAACAATTTTGATTGCGCGCTGGTCGGGGCGGGTAGCTGCACCATCGGTGACGGCAACGCGATCTTGAACGGCAAGGTCAGGGGAACGGTGGCTAACCCGGGTTCGTTCAGCATAACGGCTGCGGCCGGCGTCTCGGTGGGCGACACGATAGACATGGATGGTGCCAACTCTGATTCTGACGGTGGGGACATCACGATTTCAGCCTTGGCTGGTCCGCTGATATTGGGAGCTGGTCTGCAGGCCACCGGCGGCGGCCTTGGCGGCGGCGGTGTCGTCTCGTTACTTGGCGGACAGGATATTACAGTGAGCGCTGAAATAGATGTCACTGGCGGAGACTTCGACGGTGGCCTTATAGAAATCGACGCGGTGGGTAACGTTAACTTGAACGCCCCGTTGTCGGCCAACGCGGCGGGCGGCGAAGGCTTTGGTGGAGAGATTTTAGTGACGGCCGCTGGCAATATAGACATAAGCGGTGGCAGCCAGGCCAACCGTATGATCTTCAGTACTGATGGAAACGGGGCCAACGACACGGGTGGTGACGGGGGTGAACAGGTCTACGAGGCCGGCGGAACCCTGCACGTTTCGCCCTACGTAAAGCTTAGATCCAACGGTGCTCTTCCCGACGGCTTCGGTGGTAATTTCTGGCTGGACGCCAACGGCAGTATCAACATAGAGGGTACGGTTGAATCACTGGCCAAGGGTAGCCAGGGCGGCGGCGGGATCGTGGACATCACCTCGCTCAGCGGCGACATCCTCCTGGCCTCGGATTCGATGGTCGACTTAACTGGCGGATCGGCAACGGGCGGTGACCTTTTTATAACAGCCTCGGACCTGCTGGTCCTTGACGGCGACGTGGATACTTCGGCTTCAAATGGTGGCGTGGCTGGATCCGTGAGCGCGGTGTCGGGAAGCGACCTGCTGGTGAGCGGCAGCCTTTTGACCTCGGGTGCCTCCCTGGGAGGCCTGTTCGGGGCTATCAGTCTTGAGGGCTGCGAGGTCCAACTGCTCTCGACGGCCGTCATCGACAACCAGGGCAACCTGGGAAAAAACACCCTCACTGGGCATGGATCGGTGAGCACGCTGGCGGGCAGTTTGGTGAGCGCTGATCCGAGCGGCGAAAACCGGGCGAGGTACCGACTCGCCGGCGTACCACCGTCGCTCGCTGGCAGTCACTCGCCGGTTATCGTTACTGAACTGGTGCCGAGCCTTTTGCCCTGTGGAAATTGTGGCGACGGCGTAACTGACTCGGGTGAGCTTTGTGATGATGGCAACCTGGTCGACGGTGATGGTTGCAGTGCGACCTGCATAGACGAGGGCTGCATCGCAGCTACGCCCGGCTATCCCACCGTATCACTGTGTGACGACGGTGTTGGTTGCACGGTGGATTCCTGCGATACGCAGGCCCACGTGTGTGTCCACGTAATCGATTGCGACGACGGAATAGCCTGCACCGTTGACAGTTGTGTCGCCGATACCTGCGCCAACCTGCCCGACGCAAACTTGTGCGGCGACGGCAACGATTGCACGGTGGATTCCTGCAGCGCGCTGACCGGTTGTGACAATCCCCCGGAAGCCGACGGGACCTCATGCGGCGCGTCTCTTGATTTCTGCAGTCCCTCGGGCCAGTGCTCGTCTGGTAGCTGCGAGGCGCTGTCGCCGACTCTCACCGGCCGCAGCCAGGTCAAGGTAAGCCTGAAGGCCGGCGTGGACACCGACAAGCTGCTGATCAAGGCCGATCTCGCGTTGGCCGACTTTACCGTTCTTCCCAGCGACACCGGCCTGACCAGTCAGCTGGGAGACAACAACGGTCTGGATATATGGATCGCGTCTATTCCCTCCTCTGCCTTTGAGAACAAGAGGGACGTCAAGTTCAAGTTCAAGGATAAGACTGGAGCCAATGGCGGAATAACCAAGGCCTCGGTTTCGATAATCCCCAAGAGGGGGATAGCCCGGGTCAAGCTCAAAGCCGGTGGCAGATCCGGCGGTGTAGATCTCAATGCCGCTGCCGGACAGGCCCTGATCACGGCAAGCCTCCTGTTCGGTGCCGACGTGGAGAGTGGCGAGTGCCTGACAACTCCCACCGTGGTGTGCAAGGGCACGGCCCGTGCCGTGAAATGCAAGAGTAACTAGTTCCTAAGCCGTGAATCAAATTTTTGGACTTCTGCTCTGCCTCGTTTCCTGCATTGTGCTGTGGACGACTCCCTTGTTCACGGCTGCCCTCGGGCTGGCTGTCACCGAGGCCTCGTTGTTTGGCCTTGGCCTGGCGCGGTCGATGGCGGGGCGGGAGCCGCTGCGCCTGTTGATAGCAGCCGGTCACGTGGTGACGGTGTTGGCGGGATTCCTGCTCTTCAGCGGCCTGGCGATTATTTTTTCCTGAGGTGAGATGTCCTGCGTAGAACGCTTCACGGCAATCGGCGATCGTTGTTTGTCTGTCCGTCTGCGATTGCTAAGCTCCGACGGCGGAGGAAAAAAATGGCCAAGGTTACCGTTTATCACAACCCTTCTTGAGGAAAATCGCGTGGAGTGCTGGATGTACTCCAGGAGCGAGGCGTCGAGTTCGACGTCGTAGAGTATCTCAAAGCACCCCTCGGTCGCGAGACGCTGTCCGGACTGGTAGAGCTGGTCGGGGGTGACCCCGTGCAGATGGTCAGGACTTCCGACCGCAGGTTCAAGGACGGCGACTTGTCGTTGGCCCCGGACGCAGGCCTGTCCGAAGTCGTGGACCTGCTGCTGGACGAGCCGGCTGTCATGCAACGCCCGGTGGTAGTGTCTGGGAAGAGGGCTGTTATAGCTCGACCCTCGGACAGGGTGCTGGAGTTGCTGTGAGCGCGCCGCGGTTCGCGGTCAGGTCAGGGTCGCCGACGTGGAACCGCTGATGGGAGGCCGCCCCAGCTGCGCGATTTTTGATCTCGACGGCGTCCTGCTGGACACCGAACCCTTTTACACCCGGGCGAGCAGCGAGGTGGTGCAGAAGTGGGGCAAGACCTTTGACTGGTCACTCAAGGCCAACATGATAGGGCGCCCGGCCATCGAGGCGGCTCGCTATCTCGTCGCGGCGCTCGAGCTACCCGTGTCGCCCGAAGAATACCTCTCCCTGCGCACCGCCACCCTCGAGAGCCTGTTTCCGACCTCACCCGAATGCGACGGCGCACGCGACTTTTGCGCGTTGCTCGCCAGGGAGGGCCTGCGACAGGCGGTGGCAACGAGCAGCACGCGCCGCTTGTACGAGATGAAAATTTTGCAACACGGGCCGTGGTTCGAAGACTTCGACGTTATAGTTACCGGTGATGACAAGGAGGTGGCTCGCGGCAAGCCCGCTCCCGATATCTTCCTGTTGGCCGCCGCACGGCTTGGCGCCGAGCCGGCCGACTGCGTGGTGTTCGAAGACTCGCCGGCCGGCGTGCAGGCTGCGCGCGCGGCTGGGATGAGGGTAGTGGCCTTACCCGACCCGTCGCTGGGCCGCGAGAAAGTCGCCGACGCCGATCTCGTGGTCGGCTCGTTCCGGGACCTGCGCCTTACTGACCTCTGGCTCTAGAGCGGTACCCGGCAGCCAGGCGTCAGCACACTACGCCGTCGGCCTTGAGCACTTCCTGATCTTCTCCCGACAAGCCGAGGCCCGACAGTATGTCGGCCGTGTGCTGGCCAATGGCGGGTGCCTCGCTGCCAGCCCGTCCCGGTGTTCGCAGCAGGCGCGGAGAGGGCGCGGGCGCCGGCGATCCCGAGACCCCGGCAACGAAGCTTTCTCGTTCGACGCTGTGGGGGTGGGAGGAAACTTCGTCGATGGCCAGTATCGGCGCTACGCAGGCGTCGGTACCGTCAAATATCGCGCACCATTCGTCTCGGCTGCGACCGCCGAACACCGAGGCAAACTTTTCCTTCATCGCCGGCCAGGTCGACTGGTCCATCTGGGCAGGGAGATCGTCAGCGGCGAGGCCCATGCCTTCGATCAGCGCTGCGTAAAACTGGGGCTCGATGGCACCCACCGACAGCCAGCGCTTGTCCGAGGTTTCGTAGGTGCCGTAGAAGTGTGCAGCGCCGTCGAGCAGGTTGGTGCCGCGTTCGGCTTTCCAGTAGCCCTGGGCCTGGAAGCCGAAGATGAATGACGCGAGGCTGGCCGCTCCGTCTACCATGGCCGAGTCAATGACCTGGCCTTTGCCGGAACGCTCGCGCTCGAGCAGGGCCATCACTACACCCATGGCGCACAGCATACCGCCACCGGCAAAGTCGCCCAGGAGGTTGATGGGGGGCTCGGGCTTGTCGTTTTCACGGCCGAGCAGGTGCAGCACCCCCGACATGGCGACGTAGTTTATGTCGTGGCCGGCCATCGAAGAGTAGGGACCTTGCTGGCCGTAGCCGGTGAGCCTGGCGTAGACCAGGCGCGGGTTGCGTTCGGCGAGGACGTCGGGGCCCAGGCCCAGTTTTTCCATTACGCCGGGCCTGAACGGCTCTATGAGGGCGTCGGCACTTTCAGCGAGCTTGAGCAACAGCTCGATCCCCCGGGGATCCTTCAGGTTGATGGCAACCGACTGCTTGCCTCTTGCCAAGGCGTCCGCCGTGGCGTCGGGCAACATGCCGGGCACACCAGGACGGTCGACCCTGATCAGCTCAGCACCGAAATCGGCCAGTATCATTCCGGCGTAAGGCACTGGAGCGAGTCCGGCCAGTTCTATTATTCTAAATCCTTTCAGTGGACCCATTCCTGACTCCTGTATTCCATGAAACAGTGGGGGTTAAGAACTGCGCAAAACAACGAAACAGCAGCCCGGTTTAGTCGATATGTTACACCGAGTCCACGTTTGCACCCCCGAACGGGGGGGCCGGGACGCCCAGACGAGGTTTTTCATTGACACCGAGACGGCACGGAATGCATACTCGGCAGGCACTACCTTGGGGTGCGGTGCAGGCCCGCGACTGGTCAGGGTGTGCGCAGGGGGAAGGATATACAGCTATGGGAATGAGCAATAGAGTTTCGATGATGACCCTGTCCGCACTGGCCGTCTCGGCCTTGATGACCCTGGTCCCGGTCAGCGCCCAGGCCCAGGGTAAGGCGGAGCTTCACTGCCAGAAAGGCCTCGGCCGCTCCACCGCGCGCTACTACAGCGGGGTTTCGCGGGCCAGGCAGGCCTGCGTAGCGCGCATAGCAGCCGGCTCGCTCTCGCCGGTGACCGACTGCATCAGCGGAGAAGGCGATGACGTCACGGCCCTGCAAGTGCGCAGGGCCAAGGCCCGGCTGGCCTCTCGCATATCGCGACAGTGCTTCGGTGTAGACCTTATTTCGCTCAACTTTCCCGGTACCTGCCCCTTTGATGGCGATAATCCCTGGACCAACATCGACCTGGGCAATTGCATCGATGCCAAGCTCGATTCTGTCGTGGAGTCGACCATGCTGGTGCAGTTTCCGCAGATCGGTGCCGCCCTGGAAGGAGCCGATCTACAGTGTGTTCAGAAGGTGGGCCGCAAGGGCTCAGCCATGGCGGCGCGTGTCCTGAAGGCGAGAGTCCGTTGCCAGTCACGCCTGGACAGGGTGATCATCCCCGCTGGCGTGGAATGCATGGAGGGTATTCCTCCCTACGGCAACGGTACAGGTGACCGGGCTACCGATAAAAACATTGAAGAAGCCTACATAAGGTTGCTGTCCGGTGTGCCCGAAGTGTGTGCGTCGGCCGACGTCAATGCGCTGGGCTTCTCCGCTGCCTGCGACGACCCGACCGGCGGGCGCTTCAACATTTTTGATCTCAAGTCGTGCCAGTTCAACACTCATCGTGACGCGGTAGAGGACCTCCTCGAAGCTTCTTATCCCAAGGCACCCGTCTGCGGCAACGGCATCCATGAGTTCGGCGAGGACTGCGATGACGGCAACCTGGTTAACACCGACGCTTGCCTGGATACCTGCGTGGAGGCTTCCTGTGGCGACGGCGAGGTAGAGGCCGGTATCGAGGAGTGCGATGACAGCAACTCGATCAACACCGACAGCTGCCTCAACTCATGCGTGCTGGCGCGCTGTGGAGACTCGGTGGTGCAGTCCGGGGTCGAGCAGTGCGACGACGGCAATGTCTCGAACAATGACGGCTGTCTCGATACCTGCCTGTCCGCGCGATGCGGCGACGGTTTTTTCTGGGCAGGAGTGGAAGACTGCGACGACGGTGGCGAATCGATCGTCTGTGACTCCGATTGCACGGTGGCTCTGTGCGGTGACGGTACCATAAACTCGAGCCGGGGTGAGACCTGCGACAACGGTGCGGCTAACTCGGACACGTTTCCCGACGCTTGCCGGGGCAACTGTCAGCCGGCCGGCTGCGGCGACACGGTGATCGATTCCGGCGAGGTCTGCGATGACGGCAACGTCGTCAATGGCGACGGCTGCTCGGGTTCGTGTGCTTTTGAGGCGGTCTGCGGCGATGGCGTGACCGAGTTCGAAGAAGAATGTGACGACAGTAATGCGGCCAACGGCGACGGTTGCAGCGATGCTTGCCTGTTCGAGTTCTGCGGCGATGGCTCGGTTAACAACTCGGGTAGCGAGCAGTGCGACGACGGTAATACCAGCAGCGGCGACGGTTGCTCTGCCAGCTGCGCGGTCGAGTTCTGTGGCGACGGTTCGGTCAACAACTCCGGCAGCGAAGAGTGCGACGACGGTAATATTTCCGTGGGCGACGGCTGCGATGAGAACTGTGTTGTCGAGGTCTGTGGCAACGGAGTGTTACAGGCAGGAGAAGCCTGCGACGACGGTGGAGAGACGGCTGCCTGCGATGCCGACTGCACGGTGGTCGAGTGTGGTGATGAGACGCTCAATACGTCTGCGGGTGAGCAGTGCGATGACGGCCCGGCCAACTCTGACGTCCAAGTCGATGCCTGCCGTACTGACTGCGTGTTGGCGGGTTGCGGTGACCTGGTCCTCGACAGTGGCGAACAGTGTGACAACGGTGCGGCAAATTCGGATACCCGGCCCGACGCCTGCAGGCTTTCCTGCCAGCTGCCCGCCTGCGGCGACCTGGTCACCGATGCCGGTGAACAGTGTGACGACGGTGGTGAATCTGCGGCCTGCGACGATGACTGCACGGTGGCCGAGTGCGGTGATTCGACGATCAACACGACCGCGGGCGAAGAATGCGACGACGGCAACACTAACCCGAGGGACAACTGCAACGGCGAATGCCGCCAAGCTACCTGCGGCGACGGTGTGGCCTGCACCGAGCCCGGTTGTACCACCGGCCCGGGGGGAGGCCTGGAAGAATGCGACCTCGACACCGCTTGCTGCCAGGGCTGCGCTATCGTAGCCACCGGCTGCCAGCATCCGCTGTGCCCCGACGCCGGCAAATTGGAGGTCTGGGCGGGCGTGGGCCGCGATTGTACGGTTGACGAAGACTGCCCGGCCGGTTTCTGCGACGGCGGGCTCGGGCGCTGCCGGACGCCCACGACGCTCGACAGTGGCACCACGGGTATCGCCCATGACTCTGACGTAAACGACAACACCACTGCCCGGGGCAACGTGTTGTGCGAGGGCCCCATTGACATGCTTCTCGCCGATACGGGAGGCTGCGGAGTGTGCGAACTTGCCGGTATCGACCCGGTTACGGGCAGCTGCCGCTGCGCGAACGACCGGAGGCAGATCTGCGACAGCCCCTTCCAGCCGGACGCGGACTGCGGCGTTGACACGAATGGTGACCCTAACACCTGCCAGTGCTTTCTCGCACCACCGTTTCCCCTGTCTTCGGGCGGAATCGCGGTCTGCGTGCTCAGTCGTTTTACCGATGATCTCGTGGGCACGGCCAACGTGGATACCGGCGAGTTGAAGACCGATGCCAGCCTGCGCGTAGAGGTTTACCTCGGGCTTGACCAGTTCAACCCTTGCCCGACCTGTGACGGTGATACCGTGTATGCCGATGGCGTGCGCGATGGCGTATGCAGCTTCGGTAGCAACCTGGGACAATCCTGCGACGCCACGGCTACAAACCACACCTTTCCTTTCGTGAGGCGTAGTTGCAGTATTGCGGGTAGCCCCTGCGAGAAAAACAGCGATTGTCCGGCAGGCGAGAGTTGCGATAGCAACATAGCCGACGTGCCGGGTGGCGAGTACAGCCTCGATTGCTTGCCGGTGACCGGTAAGAACGTATCGGGACAGGGATTGCCGATCGCGTTCACCCTGACCGCGGGTACTCAGGTGCTCGAGGCAGGGCTCACCTGCCCGTTCCCCTTCACCGCGAGTCAGTGTCATTGCCTGGTGTGCAACGGTGACACCTCGGTGCCCTGTTCTTCGAACGAAGAGTGCTCTGCCATTGGCGCGGGCTCTTGTTCGGTGACCGGAGCCGGAGTGATGAATGGTCCCAACCCCTGCATCTCGTTCGGCCAGGTCTGCACGGCAACCGAGGACAACGAGGCCGAGTGCCCGGGCGTGGTCGAGACCTCCTGCGACGGTTTCGTGCGCGCAACGGGGGAGGGCTACATCAGCTGTGCTTCGGACGGCGACTGCGGCTTCGGCTTGTTGAGCGCGGGCAACTGCACGCTAAGCAAAACCCGCGAGTGTTTCCTGGACAGCATACGGACCGATGGCGTGGCGATACCCGGCGCACCATTAGTTGGGTCGGTTTTCTGCATAGCCCCGGTTTCGTCGGCGGGAGTGAACGCGGCCGCCGGTCTGCCGGGACCCGGTCGCGTGTTGCAGCAGGTCAGCTCGACCCTGTTCTGCGCCAACGACCATTCGAGGATATACACGCCGGGAGATCCCTCGAGCTGCGAGTAGCAGCCGCGCGACCAGTTGCCGTCGCATCATCGCCGGCCGGGTAGCCGGGCTTCAGTGAAGCACCGGCGGCTCGGCGGTTGCGGGGTACTGGCCGACGGCCGGCAGGGCCACGACCATGCGGGTACCGCCATTGTCGGGCAGCTCTACCCTTATGTTGCCGCCGTGGTGCTCGACCACTTCGCGGCATATGGCCAGCCCCAGGCCCGTGCCCTTGGGCTTGTTGCCGTATGTAGTCGCTTGAACCTGGTGAAACCGCTCGAATACCTGGTCCACCTGGCTCTCGGGTATGCCGGGCCCGCTGTCGGTGATGGTCAGCAGTAAGGTGCTCTCACCGTTTATTGTTTCTGCCGTCGCTCCCATGACTACTGAGCCTCCAGCCGGTGTGAACTTCATGGAGTTGCTGCACAGGTTGGTGAGCACCTGTATGAGGCGGTCACGGTCGCCATCGATGGCGGGCAGGGGACCGGTGGCGTCTATTGTAAGCGAGATGTTGCGCTCTTCGTACAGTGGCCGGAAGGTGGCGTATACGTGCGATAGGATACCCAGCGGGTCGGCAATGCGGTGGCTGCGCCACTCTACGCGGCCCGATTCGATCTTGGCGAGGTCCAGGAGGTCGTTGATCAGGCGGGAAAGTCGGCTCGACTCCTCCATGATGACGCCACTGAAACGCTCTGCGCTTTCGGGCTTCGTGTCCCCGTAGCGGTTAATGATTCGCGCGGCCGACAAGATGGCCGCGACCGGGCTGCGCAGCTCGTGTGATACGTTGCTGAGAAACTCGGTCTTCAGCCTGTCGTACTCGGTAAGTCTTTCGTTGGAGGCCTCGAGTTCCGCCGTGCGTTCGCGTACCCGTCTTTCCAGGAGGCGGGAGTGTTCTTCTACCTGGGCCCGCAGGCGTTTTTCCTCGCGGTACGCGGTGTCTGCTTGCTGCCGGGCAACGACGAGCTCGCTTATGTGTCCCTTGAGGGCGAGGCGCATATTCTCGAACTGTAGTGCCAGTTTACCGATCTCGTCTGGAGAGTCAGTCATGCGAATTTCCTGCTCGAGGTCGCCCCTCGATATGGCCGAGGCTTCCCGCGCGAGCTTGCTCACCGGTTTGAGCAGCCTGCGGCTGAGAGCCGCCGAAGCAGTCAATCCTAGTCCGGCTATGGCGAAAGCAAACATGAATCCCAACGTCATCGTGCGGGCCCGTAGCACGCGACCGCGGTGCTTGGTCGCGAGCGCTTGCTGGTTTATGTCGGCCGGGTCGAAGGCCAGTCGCAGGGTGCCCCAACGCTCTCCGCCTACGTTTATAGCGTGGGAGAGTATTACGAGATCGGAAGCCTGGGCATTCGCGATGGCAGGGCCGGCGCTATTGGATCGGGCCGTGTCGTCGCCCAGGTCGGGGTCGCTGCGCACCACCACGGTGCCATCTTCGCGGGCCACCAGTGCCCAGGACAACTGGTTGTCTTCGGTGGCCAGGCCACGGACGGTTTCGGCTACGAAATTGAAATTAAAACCAGCGATGGCATTTTCCATGCTCCGCGTGGTGCTGGCGGCAAGCAGCTGGCCGCGCTCTACCATGCCTTGTCGTAGTTGCAGGGTGGCACGTTCAACCTGGTCGTTGAGTATGTGGGCCTGCTGCCAGGTGAGCACCGACGAAACCGCGGCTACGCTGCCCACGATAGTAAAGGCCGCGGCCAGGACCATTTTTCCATGAAGACCGAATCGGGCCCACGGACGGGGTGTCCGGTTTGCTGTATCGAGGTCTTTCAATTTAAAACTCTTTGCTCGCACGCAGGTAGAACGCCCGCGTTATTGGCGTGGCCGGCCTGACCGCGTCCTCGACAAATTCCAGGTGGCTGCGATCGGCGAGGTTGGTAGCGACAAGGCTGAGATCGGGCCAGTTGCCGCCGGTTTTGTAGTGAACGGCCAGGTCTACTCTCAGGTACGGATCCAACCGGACCGGGCTCCCGGGGCTGACCAGGGAGGCGTTGACCACCGAGTCACTCCAGCTGAAAGTGGGGACTATTCTCAACTTTCGGTTGACGTTGATGACGTGACGCATATTCCATCGCATTCGTGGTACCGACAGGTTGGTGCGCGGAAGTAAGCCGAGAAGATCTCCGGTGCTGCGCAGGTGAAGATAGCCGACGTTGAATTCGCTGCGCCAGCGATCGTTGATCTGCACTGTGGCTACTCCCTCGCCGCCGTAAGCGAAGCCGTTTTCATCGTTGTCCAGTAGGGTAACGGCGATAAGTCGCGTCGGGTCCAGGGGATCGGGAACCACGGGCAGAGTCTTCGAACCGGTCCAGCCGGCCAGGCCCTGGTAGTCGTTGTAGAAAGCGGCAAGGTCGAGCGCCAGGCGATCGCCGAAGCGGTGACGGTAGCCCGTTTCCAGTGAAACCATACGGGTATCACCTGCATTCCCGTCGGTGCTCAGGATCGGGAAGATGTTAACCCCGGGAATGCCAGAGGGAACGGGGAGCAGTGGAATCGTTGAGTACATCTCGCTGTAGGAAGGGGTGTTGATCGCCCGCGAGGCGGCGGCCCACAAGGTGCGGTCGTCGTCCAGGCGGTGAACGATACGGGCGGACGGTTGAAAGTTGGTCCCGGTGAAACCGTTGTTTTCGATCTTGGTGCCCAGGGTCAGGCGCGTACGCGACCCCAGGTCTATCTCGTCCTGTATGAATCCGCCCACGAGGTTGAGGCTGCGGTCATTGACGGAGAAAACCACCAGCCCGTCGACGGTGTGAACATCGTGGGCCCTGACGTTGGCTCCCCAGGTTGCCCTGTGAGCGGGGTGCGGTCTGAAGCTGTGTTGTACCTCCATCTCAAGGGTGTCTCTTTCGGTTTCGAAACAGCCCATGAAGGGGACCTTGCGGTCAATCGTGTCTCCCGCGACTTGTAAGTAGGCAGCCGAACCATCTGCGAAATCTTTTTCCAGCCTCAACACCGACGACAGCATGGTGCTGGAGTAGCGGGGGTAACGACCGGCGGGCGAGCCGTCGTCGTTTCGGGCAATGTTGCCGACAAAACCGTCATGGAACTCGCCACTCCCGACCAGCTGCAGTCCATGGCCGAGATCCCAGTCGAGCCGGTATCCGGCCCGTGCATCCTGGTGTTCATCGGCGAGATCTCTGCCTTTGTTACCACCGTTGCCGTTGCCGGCTGACCAGCTGCCGAACACGCGGTAAGAAAGATTTCCGTGTCGTGCCCCGTGCCGTGCTTCCGTCGTCGCGGTAGAGTTGGTACCGAACGACACCCTGGCGAGGTTACCCCGCGTGTCGTTGGAGTCGCGGGTAATTATGTTGATGACCCCGTTGACCGCGTTGGCTCCGTACAGGCTGCCACCTGGGCCACGTATTACTTCTATGCGGTCAACATCGGGTAGGAAAGTGTTCCACTCGTGCCACACGGTTCCACCAAATACGGGCGTGTAGATCGGGCGGCCGTCGAGAAGTACGAGAAGCTTGTTGGCAAATACCCCGTTGAACCCTCTCGCTGAGATGGCTGCAAAATTGGCATCAACGTTGGCCACGTTGAGTCCGGGCACAAGGCGCAGGGCCTCGGCCAGACTGGTAGCGCCGGAATCGGCGATGTCCTCGGAACTGACAACGTAGATCGCCGCCGCGGCTCCCCACAAGGACTCGGCGTGCCGTGAGACCGAGGTGACGATGTCGGACTCGACCTTGAAAAAATCCAGCTCCGAAGGTGCGTGGAAATCTACGTTGGCTTGCGGTGACTGGGCAGCGCTTGCCGGCGAGCTTACAAGGGCGCAGAACGACAGAACGAGGAAAGCCAGGCGCCACAGCGCCAGCGGTGTGAATGTACTGTTGAGCATGATCAGAAATCCTCCCTTGTGGGTGTGATGACGCGATCGGCCATATGGATGGTTGTCGCGTTCAGATCGAGTCCAAGCGCCATCGCGGTATCCGCGTTGACGACGAGCTTGGCCCCGAGGGGCGATTGCACGGGTGGCACGTTGTTCGGGTCTGTTATGAGCTGTTCCACGAGCAAGGCTGCTTGCGAACCCATGGTCGAGTAGCTTGGCGCCACCGAGAGCAGGGCACCCGCCTTCACGAAGTTCTCTGAAAAGGCGAGGAAAGCTACCCCGTCGTTGCGGCAGCGCGTGGACAGGTAGTCAAAGTTCTCTCGCGTGACTACGACCGGATCCGGGACCATCCACAGCGCGTCTATCCTGCTGCGCATACGCCGGTAGGCTCCAGCCACCTCGTCGTGGTGGCCCACGGTTTCGTGCAGTATCTCCAAGCCAAGCCCGGAGGCGGCCGCGCGCGCTTCGTCCACGGTGTCGCTGTTGGAGTCGCTCGTGATGAGGCCTATGCGGTGCAGTCCCGGGATGATGAGCTTGAACCTGACAAAGAGGTCGGCGGTGGGCAGCTCGACGCTCACCCCCGTGGTGGCACCATCGGTGGTTATGTTGCGGCTCCATCCAAGCGCCATGGCAAACACGAGCGGGGTTTCGGGAAACGCCTCGCGCGCCGCGATGGCTGCGCGCGAGCCAAGGGCAAATACGGCCGACGGTTGCATGGTGCTTGCGGCCTGCTTGAGAAATTCGGAGTCACCTTGGTCTAACCTGCTGCGCAGGACGACCTCTACCGACTCGCGCTTGCTGGCCTGGCGGAAGGCCGTTGCGGGAGGCGTGTATTGTGGCAGATCATCGCTCTTCACTATTATCACCCCGGCCACGGCCGTACCGACGGTCAACGCCATCGATGCTGCCATGAGCAGGGCTGTCGTCGCAGCCAGCAGGGCGAGGCGTTGGCCTCGCTTATTCCAGTTGGAACGAATCATCGCTCCACCTCATTTCGGTTCGTCTTGTCCGCCATGACATGATCCTCTTCGTTTGTGATTTCGAGTAGCTTGACTTCATCGAAGCCGAGAAGATTTATGAATTGCCTGCCCTTGCTACTGGAGCTGAGCTTGGCGATTCCCGCAGCCAGCCGGTTCGCCCCGTCGTCGTCGATGTAGCGCGTAGCGTACAGTCGCGGCAAGGGAACTTCCGGTGTTCGACCCAGCTCCACCAGGTTGTCGGTGCCGCGCGGATTGACGCGCGCTAGAATTTCAAACTGGGCCGGCGTAACCAGAGCCGCGTCAACCTGGCCGAAGCTCAGGGCAAGCAGCGCGTCGATATCCTTGGGGACGGGCAGTATTCTTGCCCCGTCGCCCACCAGCGAGCGTATTCCAGAAGCGCTGGCGGGGTAGTCGATGGAGCCCGGGTGCGCTGCCGCGGCTACGGTTGCGTTGGCGAGTCCCGCGAGCGAGGACACCCCCTTGGTGGTCATAAGAACCTTGTGGTAGGTGTCGCGCCCATCGCGGGTGGGGCGAAGCAGGGCGCGCAGTTGCAGGTTCTCCCCGTGCTCGGCGGCTACCCAGCCGGGCACGAGTACGAGCGCGGGCCGGGCGGTGGAAAGCTGGCCCACGAGGTCTTCGTAGCGGGCGAAGGCCTGGAAACTCAGGCCCAGTCCCGATTCAGAGAGCGCGCGGTCAGCGGCCTCGGCGAGAGTGCTCAGGTTGCCGGGTGCCCAGTCGGGGCTGAAAAAGAACAGCTCAGCGTCGCTCGCACGCGCCACTACTGGCGTACAAAGCACTAAGCACAGAAAACAGGCTGTCGTTCGGCGCAGCAGGTCTATACCCCTCGGTCGCCCGCGAAGTAGCAATCAGTGGGCCAACGGCAGGGTTCGCCGATAAAGCAGCTGTTTTCAGGCCTTACTGATGATGTCCGGTGACAGGTGGCAACAGCTTGCCGTTACAATTTTGCCGCTACAGGGAGTTTTCCGTACACGCTCTTACCCTCCACGCGGGCTGCGCTTGAAGGCCCTGCTGACGGCCGCGCTGGGCGTCGTCATCGGACAAAAATGTGACGCAATAGTATTTTTTTGACGCCGAGGGTGTGTCGGCCGAGATTCGAGGTGCGTTGTGCCGCTGAAACAGGGGGCTGAGCAAAGGGCAGGAATTGGAACGGCTATTGCATTCTCGCGGAGGCAGAAAGGCGACAGGACTGTTGCCGGGCGAGGAACAAATGAGACTGGAACGATTTCGACAATTTGTAGTCGGCAAGATGGACGGGGAAGCCGTGGGCCCTGTCCTTGGCCGCTCACACACTGCGGTACTGCTGTCGGTACTGATATTCGGCCTGCTGGCTTCCAGCGTGCTTTACGTGATGGTAAGGGGCTGGGAGTTACGCCGCGTGCAGGCCGACTTTTCCCACCGGGCGAGCAACTTCGCCATGGCCGTAGACGAACGGCTGGAAGTGGGGTCGGTTATCCTCAAGAGCTTTGTTGGCCTGTACGGTGCCGGCAAGGGAATGAACGATGAAGAGTTCCGGGCGATGGCTCGGCCGTTTACCTCGGGACAGCAGGGCCTGGGTGCCCTGGGCTGGGCGGTCCCCGGTCCGGGTAAAGACGCCCGGGGAGGCGATCTGTTCTCGGCGCGCGACGAGCAGGTGGTATCCACGGAACCCGTAAGCCTGCGATTCACACTGCGACTTTCTGAGAGCTCCCAGGGCGTGCCCGACCTGTCGGGCGTGGACCTGTCTTCGCTGCCCGGTGTGCCAGCGGTGATGGAAGAGGCGGGCATGCGCGGCGAGGCAATGGCTTCGGCCATCTTGGACCTCGCCACCGATAGTGGACAGGAGCCAGTGTTTTTCGTGTTTGCACCCGTGTACCAGGCCCATGGAGCAGACCAGGGGCGACCCGCGGCTTACGCGGTGGGCTTGTTCTCGGTAGCCGACATTGTCGATTCATCGCTTCTCAACATGGACGAAGTAATGGCGGTGAGCATAAGCGAATTGCTGCCCGGCGGTGGCCGTAGCTCACTGCTCGATCAGGGCTCGCCCGAGCTCGGCCGCTCCCTGCAGGTGTTTGCGGGTGTTCGGTGGTCGCGGATGCTCGAGCACGGTGGGCGCAGCTGGCAGTTGGCCGCTGTACCGACCGAGGGCTACCTGGCAACCCAGCGCACCCACCAGGCCGAGGGCCTGTTGGCCACCGGCACGCAGTTTACCGTGCTCCTGGTGGCGTACCTGTTTCTCGCCGTTGGACGCGCGGCCAGGATCGAGCTGGAAGTCAAAGAGAGGACCGCGGCCCTGGCCACGGCCAACCGTGATCTGAAAAAGGAAATACTCCAGCGGCGTACCGCCGAGCGAGCCCTGCGCCAGGGAGAGGAACGTATACGGGCCATAGTCACCCATGCTGCCGACGGAATAATTGCGCTCGATCGCGATGGCAGGATTGAATCGGTCAACGTGGCAGCGGAACAAATCTTTGCATTGTCCGCTACAGAGCTGCAGGGAGTCGCGATCAGCGAGCTTATGGAGCTGGCCGACGACGGCGACCTCGGCTATCTAGTGCAAAGCTTGCAGGGAACCCACGTCGAGGTCACTGCCCGGCGGGGTGACGGCGAGCAGCTTACAGTGGGACTGGCGGTCAGCCGCCTGCCCGAGGAAGAGGGCGGCGGGTGTTTCGTGGCCGT